>CAZZXJ010000330.1:0-7199 GCA_964657905.1 uncultured Stigonema sp. | reverse complement strand
CTGATTCGGCTTTTTTGTAAGCTGACGCAGTCTCTTGGGTGATGATGAATACATCGTCAGAGATTTCTACATCGGCAGCACTGATGGTGCATTGGTACTGGAACGGCTCATATTTAGCATCGCCAGTTTTACCCATATAGGCGAGGATACCATCTCTAACACCACGGGTGATCGCCTCTTTTACCCCATCGCCATTCAACAACCGAGGAATTGGATATTTTTTTACTTGGAAATCCCTTAGACATCTCCCAAAAAGAATGTAGAGACGCGTTAGCGAAGCGGCACGAAGTGCAATTTCGCGTCTCTACAAGGATTTCAGGTAATGCATAGTTAATTTCTGGAGACGTCTATTGCAGTACACTTTAAAAGCTGAGAAGGGACTTGAATTCAAAGTATTTGTTAAATGTTCATCACGACTCAGAAAGAGGAATTTAGTTATGCTTACATCAGTTCAGTGGCATCTGTTGCAGGGTATTCATTTCAAATAGCACCCAGACCGTTAGATTTAGTTGGGGTTGATGTCACAATTACGGGACTTGTCTCACCAGGTTCTAGACGAAGAACAAGGCTTGATTTACAGCTAAAATGCACTTCCCAAAACCTGCTTGATAATGAAGGTATTAGATATCCCCAGGAAATTAAAAATTATAATGAATTAAGGAACACCAATCCCCATGATGACCCCCTGTTGCTAGTCGTAGTTTTAGTACCAGAAAAAGTGGAACATTGGTTGCAGCAAACGGAAACTGAACTTTGTTTAAAACGCTGTGCTTATTGGGGATCGTTGCGAGGTCAAGCAAAAAGCACTAATCAAACCAATGTTACTGTTTATTTACCACGTCAAAACGTTTTCAGCGTTGATGCGTTAAAAACTCTTATGCAAAGAATTGCAGCAGGAGAAGCAATATGATAGTCAGCGTGCGCGACCCTAACATTCTCTCTAATCTAGATCCTCAGCAATTAATAAATTACCTAATCGCACGGGGATGGCAGCAGGAAAATCTAGGGGATAACGCGAATAATCAAGAGTCGGTTTGGGTTTTGACTGTTAGTTTAGGTTCAGAATTTGATATTACTTTACCACTTAACCGCAAAACTCGGTCTTTTGCGCTGCGGATGGCTGAGATTTTAGAAACGTTGGAAAAAGCTGAAGGGCGTTCTCAACTTGATATCCTGAGTGATTTGGTTACTTTTATTCCAAATGTAGAAATTCCAGGTATGGTAATTCGACTTGCAGAATCTAGCCATACTTTTAATATAATTATTATGGGATTTGTTGTAGGCAAGCCCCAGGAAATTCACACTCTTCTGAATGAACAAGAGTATCAGTTAGCACGCATGGCTTACACCGAACGGTTAGCTGTTGTTTGTACTGGGGATTTAACCAAACAAAACGGTAATTTTGTACTATTAAAGCCTAGCGGATTTGCTTTGTATGATACTTTAAGTGATACTACAGCCCAGACTCCGCACTCCGCACTCCGCACTTAAAATCCAAGACCTTTCTTTCTTGCTAATACACCATCCACCCAGCGTTTTTCATCTGTGCCATTGGGGTAAAATGCTGAGATTGCCTGGGCTAATCGCCAGAAGCTTTGGTCTGTGCTAGCCCCTTCTTCAAATTAATTGCTTTGTAATATCACCGAATCATTCAAAAAATCTTAATTTTCACCACTTTCAGCAAAATTTACTTGCTCGTAAAGTTCATTTAGTGGAATTTGAAAATCAATTTTATGGAGTGCTAAAATTGTAGATTCACCTTCAATTTCAGTAAACGACCATTGACCTTCCGCAGTTTTTACATAATGCATCACATGATATTGATATTGGTCGATTAAAATATATTCCTTAAATTCCGGGATAGAACGATAATATAAAAACTTATCTCCTTGGTCATAATTTTTAGTCGATTTAGATAAAATTTCCGCAATTAACATCGGGTTCATAACCGTTGTTGTGCTGGTTCCCGTATAAACAGGTTGTCCTTGAATTACCATCACATCTGGATATGTATGCTGCCGATACTTCGGTATCCACAACCGCACATCACCGATGTAAACATCATGATTTTTACGCCTTAAAGCAATTTTTAATGATGCAGCTAAATTCAAGGCAATTTTATTATGATTTGTAGTTCCACCTGTCATCGGAACAATTTCTCCATCGCGGTATTCACTTTTATATTCAGCCTTTTCTTCAAGTTTTAAATACTCTTCAGGTGTGTAATAGCGTTTTTGTGTTTCTAACTGCATAAAAATACCATTTATTCTTGTGCTGCTAATATTTTTTGGGCAGAAACGTGATAATGTTCAATCTTAAGGAGAGGCTCCCACCCTAATCTTACTGGGTCTTGAATAACGCGAACATCGGGAGTTGAAGCGCAATTAAACACAACATACAACCAATAGTCCTGCTTTAACCTTTCAGCTGTTTTATACTCGTTCGCCGTCAATGCTACCTCGCCGATCGCAGACCGTCCCTTAACCTCAATAAACCTCACTGTGATCGCTGTTTCTGGGTCTTCTGGATGGGGTTGGCGCGAAATTAGGTCAAAACCGCGATTTTCCTTCTCCACACTCACCACCTTCCATCCCCTAGCTTCTTCGTGGGCAATTACCGCCTCAACTGCAATACGTTCAATCTCCTCATTGCTAACCATCCGCGCAATTTCCGGGGAAGTGCGTTCTGGGTGTGGCAAAACCCAAGCACATCCGTGATAGCGAATATCCGTGATGGTACAGCTACCCTCCTGCTGTAATTCCTCCCGTCGCTGTTCCAGTCGTGCATTCAACTCAAACAAACGGTCTTCTGACTGCTTGATGCGTCCGTCCAACCCCGATTCCTTAGAACCTGATTCCTTCTGTTCAATCAACTCAGCAAACTGACACTGCACCTTATCAATAATCGTCTTGAGGCTAATTTCCATGTGCTGAGAAATTGTCTCTACTTCCTTTTGGCGCTGAGTCCGAATTTCTGTTAAAAAGCGATTTAACTCCTGTTCAATCAAAGCTTGTTCTGCGCGATCGCGGCTGGGTAAGGCGCTATCATCTGGTAAGGGCGGGGAAACGCTGGGCGGGGTTTCCCCGCCCCTACGCGACGCCAGAACCAAATCTAAAAACAGGCAGAACGTATTGACGCTTTTATGGTAAGCTCCCAAACTCCGAAGAACGGCGAAAGATTGGATGAGGCGGAACATAGACCGATAATTTAAGGAAAACGGAAGTCATGCGAACAAGTCGGAAAGAGTAACGCTGTAACTGTTCAGCTTAAAGGGGAACACAATACCCCAATACGTTTGTCAGGCTCAAGACGGTGATTAAAACGGAGGTCAATTCCTGAAAACGGGATATGAATGGGATTTTGGGACTGTGTGCCCAGTTACCCAACGGTTGCTAGGAGCCGTGTGCGATGAAAGTCGCTCTTCCCGGTTTTGAAGGAGAGGTGCGCCGCAGCAATGCGGACATCGACTCTAACACTAAGCAGCAATAAATGGCTTAGCAGGGCTAAGTTTAGAAAAGACAAGCGTATAGGCGGCTTGACGAAATTCTTCAAGTCTGGCACGTTTCGTAACATTAAGATTTGTATAAGTTTAGCAACAAAAATGTTGTTTAAGTTTCCAGCCCAATCCTAATAAGTAAAGAGGTTGTACCTTTGAGAAGAAATGTAAACCTGCAACAGTACCGACTTCTTAAGGGCTACAAGTTCTGAGAAAATCAGAAACGATTTAATATATCAAGCACTCATAGTCCACCTCTAATCAAACACAGTTCGTTTCATTAACAAGGAGAACATATTCATGAAATTAGCTTACTGGATGTATGCAGGTCCTGCTCACATTGGCACTCTGCGGGTCGCCAGTTCCTTTAAAAATGTTCATGCTATCATGCACGCGCCACTGGGCGATGACTACTTCAACGTCATGCGCTCTATGCTTGAGCGGGAAAGGAACTTCACTCCGGTAACAACAAGCGTCGTTGACCGCAACGTTTTGGCACGCGGCTCCCAGGAAAAAGTGGTGGACAACATCACCCGCAAAGACACTGAGGAACACCCAGACCTAATTGTCTTAACTCCCACCTGCACCTCTAGCATTTTGCAAGAAGACTTGCAAAACTTTGTGGAACGGGCGCAGTTAGAGGCTAAGTGTGACGTGATGCTGGCGGACGTGAACCACTACCGCGTCAACGAGCTGCAAGCTGCCGATAGCACCCTGCATCAAATCGTTCAATACTATATTCAGAAAGCTCGCAAGAAGGGCAATCTTCCAGAAAGCAAAACCGACTCGCCCTCGGTCAATATCATCGGTACTTCCACCCTTGGCTTCCACAACCAGCACGACTGCACAGAACTAAAGCGGCTCATGGCTGATTTAGGCATTGCAGTCAATGTCGTCATCCCAGAAGGCGCTTCCGTTCAGGAGTTGAAGAACCTGCCCCGCGCCTGGTTTAACCTCGTACCATACCGGGAACTCGGCTTAATGGCTGCTCGTTACCTAGAACAAGAATTCGGAACGCCCTACGTAGATATTACACCAATTGGTGTTGTAGAGACTGCACGTTGCATCCGTAAAATTCAGCAGGTTATAAACGCTCAAGGCGCTAATGTTGATTACGAAAAGTTCATCAACGAGCAAACATTGCATGTATCTCAGGCTGCATGGTTTTCCCGTTCCATTGACTGTCAGAACTTGACTGGCAAGAAAGCTGTGGTGTTTGGCGACAACACTCATGCTGCTGCTATGACCAAGATTCTGGCACGGGAAATGGGCATTCACGTTGTCTGGGCTGGAACCTACTGCAAGTACGATGCTGATTGGTTCCGCGACCAAGTCAGCGAATACTGCGATGAAGTGCTGATCACAGAGGATCATGGTCAGATTGGCGATGCGATCGCACGGGTTGAACCCTCTGCGATCTTCGGTACGCAAATGGAACGCCACGTCGGTAAACGTCTAGATATCCCTTGCGGTGTGATTGCTGCACCCATCCATATCCAGAACTTCCCCATTGGTTACAAGCCATTCATGGGTTACGAAGGTACTAACCAAATTACAGATTTGGTCTACAATTCCTTCACCTTGGGAATGGAAGACCACCTGTTAGAAATCTTCGGGGGACACGATACCAAGGAAGTGATTACTAAAGGTATTTCTGCTGATTCTGACCTCGGTTGGAATAAGGAAGCTCAAGCAGAATTGAACAAGATTCCTGGATTTGTGCGCGGTAAAGTCAAGCGCAACACCGAGAAATTCGCTCGCGATCGCAATATGAATATCATCACTTTGGAAGTGATGTACGCCGCTAAGGAATCTGTCGGGGCGTAAACTCCTTAACATTTGCTCATTTTATTATCCTCTCGCTGATGTCCTCAGCAGGAGGATTTTTTTGATGGGATAATTGTAAATTAGGATTTTGGCAATAGGCAACCTCAATGAATAGCATGAATGCTGAAGAATTTTTTCACCTGGGATTAAACAAAAATTTGCAAGGACACTTGGACGGAGCGATTGAAGATTACACTCAAGCACTCAAGCTAAATCCTAACTATGCCGAAGCCTACTATAACCGAGGTAGCATTCTTAGCAATGAACTAAAAGATTATCCAGCTGCCATTGAAGACTTTAATCAGGCAATACGAATTAATCCTAATCTCGCCCAAGCCTACTGCAATCGAGCTAATGCTCGTTACTGTTTAGAAGATTATCAAGGAGCAATTGCAGACCACAATCAAGCATTGCAAATTGATCCCAACTTTGCGGAATCTTACCAGAGCCGGGGTAGTGCCTACCTTGCTCTAGGAGATTTTCATAGAGCTATTGTAGATTATCACCAAGCTATCGAGATTAATCCGCAGTTAGCAACTTATATCAATTTTGCTCTCGCCAATGCCTACCATAATCGAGGTCTTGCTCGTTGTGACCAAGGGGATCATCAAGGAGCGATGGAAGATTTAAACCAAGCCTTGCAGCTGAATCCCAATTTAGTCGGAGCCTACAGTAATCGAGGTAATGTTCGCCAAATCTTAGGAAACCCTGAGGGCGCGATCGCCGATCAGAATCAGGCATTACAGTTAGATCCTAGCCTGAACGAGGCTTACCATAACCGAGGTAGTGCCCACTATGCTCTTGGCGATTATCAACAAGCAATAGCAGATTACAACCGGGCTATTGAGATTAACCCCAGTTTTGCAGTAGCCTACTACAACCGAGGTCTTGTCCGTTCTAACCTTCAAGACTATCAGGGAGCGATTGCGGACTTTAATCAAGCAATACAGATCGATCCTGATGATGAGCAAGCATACTACCAACGGGGTTTTATCTATGCTAATTTAGGAGAATATCTTGCAGCGATCGCGGATTATAACCAAGCATTGCAGCAAAATCCATATTTGGCTTTAGTCTACGGCTTTCGGGCTAATGCTCGTCGCCAACTGGGAGATTATCAAGGCGCAATTGCAGACTGTAATCAATTACTGCGACTTCATCCCCATCTTGCTCAAGGGTATTGCGATCGCGGTACCGCTCGCCGCAGTTTGGGAGACTATCAAGGCGCAATCACAGATTACGATCGAGCATTAGAAATTAACTCCAATTTAGCCGAAGCCTACTATGGTCGAGCTATTGTTCGTCATGCTCTCAAAGACTTGGACGGAGCAATTGCAGATAATAATCAGGCACTACACAGAGATCCTAACTTTTCCCAAGCGTACTGCAACCGGGGTAATGCCCGTCGCCTTCTCTTAGACGAACAAGGCGCGATTGCGGATTACAACCAAGCGTTAGAGCTAAATCCCAATTTTCTGGAAGCTTATTATAACCGAGGTTCTACCTGTTATGCTTTAGAAGACTATCAAACCGCCATTACAGATTACACTCAAGCTTTGCGGATTAATCCTAACTCTGTAGCAGTTTATAGCGATCGCGGCAATGCTCACTACGCCCTTCAAGATTATCAAGGAGCAATTGCAGATTACGATCAGGCAATTGCCATCGACCCGAATTTTGCTGAAGATTGGTATAATCGGGGTCGTAGTCGTTATATGTTGGGAGATTTTCAAAAAGCGCTCTCAGACTTGAACCAAGCCTTGCAGCGACAGCCTTATTGGGCTTCAGCATATATCGTTCGGGCTGATATCTACAACAATTTAGGAGATACTCAAAAAGCGATCGCGGATTTTGAGAAATCCGCCTACCTCTATCA
>CAZZXJ010000329.1:0-7228 GCA_964657905.1 uncultured Stigonema sp. | reverse complement strand
GATATTATATCATGTCCGCTTGATTACTTATAATAAAAGCACCCCTCCCCGAACCACGTGCGGGGAGATAAAGCACAGCTTTGGCCGGGTGGAGTGGGGTGGAGTGGGAATTATAAGTGATTTACCGGACATGATATTACGCACTATACAAATTGAACATCATGTGTATTAACAGATTATGGTCGTTTCCAACTTGTAGGGGCGCTCTTGCCGCCTCGCCCCTACTAAGCTACCCAAATATTTCTGGAAAACCGAACGGCAAAGCTAGCAAGTGCGATCGCAAAATAGACTAGCGTAGGCAGTCCCCAACGCTTGAAATGAGACAGCAACATTCCCATGGCGATCGCCAAGGATATAATACCAAAGGCAAAGCGATCAGAGGCAACAATGCTACCGGCGCTCCAAACCAGTAACAGCGAAAAAACGCCGTAGGTGAGTACAACAGGGCGAAGTTCGTGGCGGAAATGCCACAAGAGGTAACCGCCACCAACAACCATATAGGTTTTTACAAAACCGTCCCCCCACAAAAGCCACAGCCAAACTAGCAGCACCTCACCAATCCAGGTAACAGCAACGTGGTTGAGTCGGGAGCTATATCGCCTATTCAGGTAGCCGCTAGCACAAATCGCAGCAAACTGAACTGGATGAAACGGATTTTTTAGTGACCAATTATCCCAATTAATGGGACCGAGTACACCAAGTAAAAAATTCAGCCCCCAATGCCGCCAGTCAAATCCTGGAGAGGAACGATGCCCAAAGCCTGCTTGGGTATGGAGAAACGCCAACGGATCACCAAACTGAATCGCACAATATCCGGTGTATAGCAGAAATCCGATACTTGTTGCTGCCGTTGTCATGTATGCGCTAACAGACCGACGTTCCTTATAGGCTAAAAACAGAAACGTAGGGATGAGCATCACCCCATTGAGTCGGGTCGCAGTCGTCAACGCACCCCAGAAAGCTGCCCAAATGTACTGACCTTTGTCGAAGGCTTGTAAGGACAGGGTACTCAACAGCAGAAACAACCCTTCAGTGTAGGTAACTGTCCCGTATAGCGATAGAGGACACCAAACCAGAGCCGCCACTGTCCATCTTGCTACTCCAACCCCATGCCGTTCAACAACCCACCGATACACTACAATTAATGCCCCTAAGAACGCTAGGTTGTTGACCAGTGTTCCAGCGATGGCAAATGGCAAACCCAGTGCCATCACCGCTTTAGTAATTAAAGGAAATACAGGAAAAAAGGCAACGGAATGCGCCCGACCATCATTAGCGTACTCATAACCAAAAGTCGCGATCTGCTTATACCAAACACCGTCCCACCGAGCAAACGCCTCCCAACCCCAAGCATTTACGTGGTGATTCGACGATATTGCTGGTGCAATCACCACCATGGCAGTGACAATTAACATTCGGCTGCACAGCCACAGCAGCAGGACAAATATCCAGCCGTTTGGCCATCTAGCAGAGAAGTGTTTCGTAAATGTTTGCATTTCCGTAGTAGCCTACTGACCTTGTTTTGAAAACTTATATCATGTAATCAAAACATGATTGAGGCTGGGAAATTAGGATGAGAAGGAGTCAGAAGTCAGAAGTCAGTCGTCAGAATAACCCCATGTGAAGGTAGTTCTTTTCAATAAAGAATTTTTTCTTTGTCTCCACGATTGAAAACGTTCTGTTTTAAACCACGATTCATCCACCATAAAGCTTGGTGCAGTCGCTCATGGGGGTAACGAACATGACCCTTACGGGTGACGCTCGTTCCTCTTTCGCGAACAGGACTGGACTCACCGCGCTGCTTCACCAGTCTGTATTCTTCTTCGATAAATTTTAGATTGAGATCGCATCTGATTCGGCAGTCTGTTTGCTAATCAAGAGCATCTGGATCAATGTTCAACTCTCTGAGTTTAGCGGCCAATCTTTGTGCTTTCTCTTCTGCGGCTTGTTGTGCTTGTTCTGCGGCTTGTCGTGCAGCAGCTTGTTCCTCATAAGTTAGGAGTGTTTTACCTGTGGCTAATTCGTAGAAGCGCATTTCGCCAGACTTGACTCGCAACTCTAACCCCAAAACTTCACTCGATAGCGATACTGTACCATCTGGCAGGTTA
Source organism: uncultured Stigonema sp. (assembly GCA_964657905.1). Lineage (GTDB taxonomy): Bacteria > Cyanobacteriota > Cyanobacteriia > Cyanobacteriales > Nostocaceae > Stigonema. The sequence continues at coordinate 5,120 of CAZZXJ010000329.1, read as the reverse complement.
TGGGTGGCAACTGGAAAATAATTCCCATCGACTAGGCGTAAACCTTGAAGTGCAGGAGTGAGATAATCGCCTGTCGGGTCGTATTGGTAATATTCACGCACTCCCAAAAAAGCGTAGATTCCTTTCTTTGCACCTTGGTCTTTGCTACGGGTAGTTTTTGATGTAATTTCCAGAACAAAATCAGGGGTTTTATCGTTTTCTTCCCAGGTTTTGTAAGAGCGTCGATCACAATTTTCTACTCCAAAAACCACAAATGCATCTGGTGCGACAACTGATTCTGGATTACCTTTTTCGTAGTAGATAAACAAATTGCCAGCAACGTAGACATCTGGACGGTTTTGGAAATATAGCCGTAGTGCACTTCTTGCATAAATCAAGTAACTGCACTGAATATCTCCTTCAGCCATCGGTTTACCGTCCTCATCCGGGTATTCAATCGGGGTGATGGGTATATATTCTACTGTGACTGTCATCAGAAGTACCTCAACTCTAGTGGGGCTAGATTCAATTTAGCAGTGGTTTGCAGTTGGATGCGCTAGGCATTTGCAGAAAGTTATATAGCGGGCAATACCAACTCTACAAATGCTCGTGAATCTACAATGACATCAGCAAAATTGACAGTGGTTGGTTAGAAAAAGTCGAATTGATGGATGATATTTTCCCTACCCTCAACTATCGCGTATATCTGTGGTTAAAAACAGGTTTCCCTCAGAGATTATCTGGATCAATGTTCAATCTTCTCTTAATCTTGATTTTCCCCCTCATAGTCTTCTACTTCACATTCTGCAATAAGCTCATCTATACTTTCAGGAAAATCCCCATCTGCAACTTTTTTTGCAAAAACTTGATAACAATCATTCTTATCCCCCTCCCTACGAGGAAAGCCTAACCAAATAATTATTATTATTTTGTGTTCCTTAAATGCTCTAAAGAATAATCTATAACGAGCAGCTAGTCCCATTTTCTTGAGACGACCATATTTTTTTAAAGGTTTTTGTAAAATAAATTGCGAAGCAAAAGGATCTTGAGGAATTTTTTCTTTGATTCCAATATCCAAAGCCTTTAATAACTTTACGTCTGAATGTTGAATAAACTCTTCCTTAGATAACCTAGTTTTTAGCACACGAACACGATTAGACAATTCTACCCACTGCTTATTAAACAATGGGTAGAAAAAAATTGTCCAGCCATTAGAAGTGAACGAATTCATGATACAACTACATCAGCAAGTAGCTCATCCATTTCATCACTCATTTCCTTGGTATAAGGAACAAGCTTAGACGGATTTTTAATTGCATCATTCATTAGGAAGTCAAGGAAAAGACTCAACATAATAGCTTCGTTTTCATCTGCCTCATCAACAGCATCAGTGTCTAATCGAACTAAGAACGTGTTTTCAGATAATACTTCGATATGACCCGAAGCATTCACTAAATGAGGATAGTCCTTAGAAAAGGCGCGAGGTAAACGAAAACCATCCTGAGTACCTATTTTGGCATGAGCTATGGGATAAGTTTTGTCAGCCATCTAACTAACTCCAATCAATCCAGTCTATAATTCGTCGTTTATTCTGTTAGTCTACTAGTTTTTTCATCTGTTATTACAAATATTATAACAAAAACCCTAAAATTTATAAATATATATAGCAATCCTATTACAAGAGTGAAAAATATCAGTGGTGGCTGTTGACTGTTAACAGTTGACAGTCATAAGTCTTCTGTCAACAGCCTGTATCCAAGATTTCACGCTCTCCTCCACGGACTGCTATATGCTTATTTAACCATCAATGTTTATCAATATCCAACTTTGGCAAAAGCTTTAATTGCTGTGACCACATAAAAAAGACAGGCATCTTGCCTGTCCTACAATCAAATATTAAATCAAGCCGAGACTTAGATATTCATTTCCGCAGCTTGGACTTTCTCAACCTGCTTCTTCTTCAAGACGAGCATAACTTGAGCTAACATCACAAGAGCGGTGAATGCAATCATCCATTTAACTCGGCCGGTATCTTGCAGCACAACTTCTGTGTCAGCTTGACCGAAGCCACCGACGTTCGGGTTTTTAGTCAAAGCATCTCCAGTCTTGACTGCTTGTCCTTCAGAAACAATCAGTTCTGGTCCATTGGGAATGGTATCAGATACCACTTCACCAGATTCAGTCTTGATGTTGACTACGTATTTAACGTTCCCGTCTTCATCTTCGGTTTTGTCAATCTTGTTGATAGTACCAGTGGCAGAAGCGTTGTAAACGGTGTTGTTGCTCTTTTCGCCAGTGGGGTAAACTTGTCCCCGTCCCCGGTTAGCACCTAGGTGAACCGCATATTTGCCGAAGTGGATGTTTTTGTCGGTGGCGGGGTTGGGAGAAAGAACGGGGAAGACGATTTCCTGATACTGTTCACCAGGAAGGGGTCCGACGAGGACGATGTTTTCTTTGTCTTCGCTGTAGGGTTGGTAGTATAGACCCTCGATTTCTTTCTTCGTCTCCTCGTCCAGCCGATCCTCAGGAGCAATCTTGAAGCCTTCTGGTAGCATCAGCACAGCACCGACGTTCAAGCCGACTTTAGAACCGTCAGCACCCACTTGTTGCAAGCTGGTGTCGTAGGGAATTTTGACTACGGCTTTGAAAACCGTGTCAGGTAGCACTGATTGGGGAACTTCGACTTCGGAAGGCTTTGCTGCTAGGTGACAGTTAGCACACACAATGCGCCCAGTCGGTTCGCGGGGGGTTTCGGGATAGGTTTGCTGTGCCCAAAAAGGATATGCGGCAGCAGATTGGGGAAGGGCTAGATCGCTGGTGAAGAAAAATGTCACAGTAGCGATCGCTATGAGCAATGTTTTCACAATCACCCTAGCACTGCGAGTTAACCTCGCTGTTGTAGAAGCTTTTCTCATCTCTAATAAGGACAACAATTCTCAGATATTAGTCATTGGTCATTGGTTCGCCAGCGTTGTAGGAGGGTTCCCCTCGGTAGGCGACTGGCGAACCCCGAAGGGGTCATTGGTCATTGGTCATTGGTAAATACAAATGACCAATGACAAAATTCATTATGCCCACCAAGGTGCTTCACCGGTACGGAAATCAGTTTCAGTCCATGGGGTGAGGACAATTTTGTCTTCTTGTGCTTTTGTGTGAGCCAGAGCTAAAGATAGCGGTGCTGGACCCCGGACAACCTTACCCGTAGCGTCGTACTGGGAACCATGACAGGGACACTTAAACTTTTGCTCAGCAATATTCCAAGGAACAACGCAACCTAAGTGGGTGCAGACGGCGTTAATACCGTAATCACCAATTGCCTCTTTGCTTTCTACCACAATATAGGTTGGGTCACCCTTAAGTCCTTGAGCGAGAACGCGATCGCTTACATTATGGCTTTCTAAAAACTGAGTCACGCTAACATCGTTGCCCAGCGCATCTTTTGCCGTCGCTCCAGCGCCAGCAGCGCCACTAGCTGGTGGAATAAAATACTTGACAACGGGATACAATGCTCCCAGAGCTACTCCGGTTACAGTCCCAAAAGTGAGAAGATTCATGAATTGACGACGCCCCATATCGGGTACGTCTGCTGATTCAGAAAATTGAGCCATAATTCAGACGTTCTTTGTGTATTTTGTTAACAATTTTGACTTGAGTTCTAATATTTGAGAAACTCTTGTCTTTTGATGCTAAGACCCACAATCATGCCAGAATTCTCTCTTCAAAGACATTTTTAGCATCTTTGCTGGTAGCATTACATTTCTTTATATCCTTATCATACTTGAGTAACGGAACTTAACATCATAACTAAATGTAAAATATAGTTGAGAAAAACCATGACAGGACAGGAATTACATCAACTGTTGCTTAATAAGTGGGGACGCTCATATGATGTCCGCTTACGCCGGACACAGGGTAAGATATTTCTACAAGTCATGTGGAAATATTTAGAGCAAGCTTCTTTCCCTTTGAGTCAGGGAGAGTACCAAGAGCATCTAGATAGTATCGTTAATTATCTTAATGCTATGGGGGGGACAAAGAGTGTGCAAACATTTATTACACAAACAAAGGAGCGTCCCCGACTCGGCAAAGCTGTTAGCATTCCTCTAGATTTGGGTGAACGTGCAACAGAATGGTTGGTTGAGTAGTCCCCTTTGGGGAATTAAAAATTAAAAATGCAAAATTAAAAATTACTATTTTTAATTTTTTATTTTTAATTGGAGCGAAGCGACTGTTATTTACCTATTAATTTAACCAGACCAATACCACTATAATAAAGTCCCAGGACTGCTCCTGCTAAAAGACATTGGGTAAGTGGGTCTGTAGAAGGTGTGAGAATAGCTCCCAAAACCACTGATCCTACTATTACGTAACGCCAACCAGAAAACATTTTTTCGGAGGAGACAATTCCTAAAGCACCAAGCAGTAGTTGGATGATGGGAATTTGAAATGCTAACCCAATACTGAATAGCATTAACAACACAAATTCAAAATATTTGTCTATCGACCACAGTTGCTCTACTACGTCTGCACCATAGCTAATGAAGAATTTCAATGCAGCTGGTATTAACAGCAAGTAGGCAAATACTATCCCCGCTCCAAACAGAACACTCGACCCCAAAACCACAGGTCCAAGTAAGCGGCGCTCACGGCGAGTCAGTCCCGGAAGAACGAACTGGATAATTTGGTAAAGCACGAAGGGACTGGAAAGGAGCAAACCACTGTAGCCAGCAACTTTTATGGAAACAAAGAAATATTCTCCGGGAGCGAGTTGGAGAAATTTTACTCCCTGAGCTGGCACTTCCAAAAGCTGAACAATTGGCTTGACGGTGAAGAAGCAGCCAACAACGCTTATTGCTACGGCTATTAGCGCATAAAAAATTCGTCGTCGCAACTCCTCTAGGTGGTCGAAAATGGACATTTCGACCTCTCCTGGTAACTCATCGAGAGGATCTATTTCCGGGTTACCGTATCCTTCCATATCGATAGCGGGAGACGTTGAGGTGTCTACTTCTTGAGAAGGCGTCATGAGTCAAATTTTGTCCAGGCTTTGATGACTATTGTATCTAGCTACGCTGCAACTGCCAAAAAGATTTTTCTGACCAAAAAGAAGTTAGTCAATAGTCCATAGTCCATAGTCCACA
>CAZZXJ010000328.1:0-7293 GCA_964657905.1 uncultured Stigonema sp. | reverse complement strand
GTCTTAACTTGACTTTCGTTAACAATATGATTGTGCGAGAAGCTAGCTTAATAGACATCTGCGAAAAACAATGTAATGAAATTTAATCTTAGCCTGTTACGAATGGATACTGTCAAGTTCCAGTGTAATTCTGCTAGAGGCAAAGAATAAGCAATTGACTCGTAGAACTGAACCTATCAAAATTGGCGATCAAGAGTTCAGATTAAAGGAAAAGTTAGCTTTACGACTTCCGCCATTTGAAAAAAGACCTCTTTACGACTACCTAATTAAAGATGCTGGCGAAGAGCCAACACCCTCTACATAACCCTGCTCTAAATCCAAAGCTTCCGCCTCTATTTTACCATTTAATAAACTTCATCATGGCTGCCAATATAAATCAAGAAAATAACCATTTCTAAGAAATTTTCATCCTCAGATAAATTAAAGATAATTCTACAATCATAAGCAACAGAACAAGACCACAACCCCGCTAAATCTCCTGTTAACTGCGGATGATGGTACAGATTAAACACATTCGCTTTCTTGAGGTATTTTGACTTAAACCCCCGTAAAGAATGCTTTCAAAAGTTCCCCTATGCCCAAACGGAAACCTCCCACGTTCATCATGGCATTCTCTGGAGGCTGAAGGACGATAGTTAGGATAACGCCGATAAACGCAGCGATCGCCCCCACAACTTCCCAAAAATTTACCCATTCTCTCAAAAACCACATAGATAAAGCCAAGGAGCTAGCTACTGCTGAAGATAGAAGCGTAAGCAATTTTACTAGAAATTTAATTGCGACAGCTTTAGAAGAGCGAATAAAAAAATAATTATGACTAACCACAACATTAACGACGATAGAAGTACTCGTGAATTAATAGCCGAATTAGCGCGACGACAAGGTGACACACAAACACAGCTAGACGATTTTATAGAGACTGCTAATCGAGTACTAGCCAGAAGCGCAGTTTTAGATGATGTCGTTCAAGAGCTACGGGATAGTACGGAACAACACCAACGCAATTTTGAACAACATCAGCGGAATTTTGAGGAGAACCAAAGGACTACCAATGCAGCTATAGAAAGACTTGAGGCAATACTCTTGCAACTAATCCCTAAAGGCAACTCATGAGCGATTACTTGGATGGCATAGACGATGGAAATTATAGCGACAGCAATTACAATTCTTCTGGGTTGGGATATCCAAGTGCAGCTTTTGCTTGCTCCGCTCTTTCCTACTCTACCATTATGAGACAGCTATGACTTCATCTATACCTTCTAAACGCAAAGACCGTTCGACACCAAGTCAGGCAATCCTTGCAAAGACCTTTCACTGGATTAATATCATCAGCTTAATGTTGATGATCACCAGTGGACTGCAAATCTACAATGCAAATCCGGTGTTTGGTGGACGTGGGGGTTGGAATTTTCCCAACTTTCTGTTGCTGGGAGGTTGGCTGGCAGGTGGTAGGCACTGGCATTTTGCTGCTATGTGGCTCTTTTCGCTGAACTTGCTCTGGTATGGACTCTATGTTCTGGTCACTCGTCGTTGGAAACGTCGATTTGCCAGTAGCAGTGACCTGCAAGCATTGCTCGTCAGCCAGAACCTAAAGCGTCAGAACTACGCATGGCATCGGCTAGTTTACACTGCGATCATTCCAGTTCTGCTGCTAGCAATCCTCAGTGGTCTTACCATGTACAAGCCTGCCCAATTGCATTGGCTTTTCGGGCTGTTTCGCAACTGGCAGACCCTACGTATAATTCACTTTATCACTGTTCCCACGGTTATGCTATTTACAATTGCTCACTCCTTGCTCGCTCTCAGAGTGGGAAGCGTCCGTCTAATCAAGTCTATGTTCCTTCAAGGTTAATTATGAGTCTGATTCTTCCCAAACGCACCCTATCCCGTCGCCAGTTACTGCAATTGTCTGGACTCTCTGGGCTAGGGTTGTTTCTAGGTGGATGTGGGTCGAGTTTGTTCTCAAATACTGTGGGGCAAGTGTTTGAGCCACTGAACCAAAATATTGAAGCACTCCTGCTCACTCAGAAGCCTGTGCCGGAGTTTCCTGTCAGTGCTATTGAGCCTGATAAGCTGCTGATCAACACGTTCGACTTCACCCCCGATATTGACGGGGCGCAGTTTCGCTTGACGATAGATGGTGAGGTTAGTAACCCTATGCAATTGAGCATGGCGGATGTCCAAAAACTCCCCTTGACAACGATGGTGATTCGCCATATTTGTGTTGAAGGCTGGGCGGCGATCATTCAGTGGGGAGGTGTGCGTTTACGGGACTTAGTAGCCCTAGCGCAACCGAAGCCAAGCGTCCGCTATGTCTACTTCAAATCTGCCGACGGCTATTATGAAAGCTGGGACATTGCCTCTGCTGTGCATCCCCAAACCCTCATGGCTTATCAGAAGAATGGACAACCATTATCAGTTGAGAATGGTGCGCCCATACGCCTAGCATCCCCAGTTAAACTGGGCTACAAGCAAAGCAAGTGGGTGACCCAGATTAAGCTGGTTAGTAACTTGTCGCCTGCTAAAGGCTACTGGGAGGATCAGGGCTATGAGTGGTTTGGAGGGCTTTGACCAAAAAGGAGTCAGGGAAACCAAAATCGCGGTTTCTTAGCCCTGCAATCGTTACACCTGTTCTGGCATCTAAAGGGAGTGCGTAGATGCGATCGCGCTCCTCGTTGCGATCTTCGACGCAACGAGCGTTTATATCAGTAAGCCCGCAAATTGTGCAGCAGCCTGCTGCACAAATTCCCTGGTTCCATAACTGTGTCTTGCTGGATCGCGTAAAAGCGCCAGAGCAGCGGGTTTGGTACATCCAGCAAACCACCCAAAACGGCTGGAGCCGCGCCGCCATCCTGGAAATGCAGATTGAGAGCCGTCTTTATGAACGTCAAGGCAGTGCAGTCACCAATTTTAGCCAGACCTTACCTAAACCCCAATCCGATCTGGCGCAGCAGCTTATCAAAGACCCGTATAATTTTGACTTCCTGACGTTGGGCAAAGAGGAGCAGGAAAGGGATTTAGAGCGGGCGTTAGTGGAGCGCATTCGTGACTTTCTCCTGGAACTGGGGGCAGGGTTCTCGTTTGTGGGAAGCCAGTATTCTATTGAGGTCAGCGGACAGGAATACAGGCTTGATCTCTTGTTTTACCTGTGATCGAACGGGGCAAGAAACGTCATACCCAGCACAGCAAAGCCAGCAACTAGGTTTTATCGGACAGCATAATCCATGACCGCTGACCATCAAGCCTTAGACGTGCTTTCGTCTGGGGTGGGATCTCCATTAGCTTCAGTACGCACTTTGCTCCTGTCGGAGTGAAATAGACATCGATGCTGCGGATATGTTAATTTGTCATACAAGCGTATGACGAGGAGGAATGGCAATGCGAATCAATGCCCGATTAGATGAAGAGTATTCTAACAAAGTAGCCTACATTCAACAGCAGACCAATCAGGGAGTAACGGATGTGATCAAGTCTGCCATTGAGTTGTACTACCAACAGCTTCAGCCGCACCAAAAAAAACCACTCTTAGCACTAATGGAAAGTGGTTTTATCGGTTGTGGTGAAGCAGATCCTAATCTGTCTGTGAACTACAAGTCAGTTTTGAGAGATGGCTTGAAAGGTAAGTATGGTTATAGTTGATACAGGCTTTTGGTTAGCTTTGGCAAATCGAAATGACCCACACCATACTCTACAAAAACCTCGGTTGTCATAGGCGTCGGCATTTTTAGGATTTAGTCGCAATACCTCACTAAAATCTAATATTGCCGCACCATAATCTCCTCTATTAATTTTTTCCACTCCACAACGAAAGAATTCGTTTTCATTTATAGAAGAACTTTCAGTAGGCTTAGTCTGCTTAACTTCTCTAAAAGACGTAATTGGAAGAGTGTACATCCTGACATTTGAAGATCGGCATTGTTCACATTCTCGCTCCAAGTATTCCCAAATTTCTTCATGGTATCCTAGTTGACAGGCTACACAAAAATATATTTTCTCCCCTTGACAAAAGAACTCACTACTTACACGGTCTTTCTGTCCAATTAAATTTTTCAGCAATTCGTCTACATCTAAATTTTTGTTACTACCACTTAGGAAATCGTTATCAACGCTAGCATAAGCAGATTGTCCTGCTCTTGTTGAAGTAATTGGTTGATTTGTGGTGATTTCTGTCCACTAAATATTATGTGAACTTGTAGGATTTGATGATTGAGTAGTGTTCGCTTGGTTATTAGAGGACGATGATTGTGAACAAATATTCAGTGAACTAGCAGGACTTGATGATTGAGTAGTATTAGCTTGGTTATTAGAAGATGATGCTTTTGTTTGAGAGGAAGATGCTGAGGGTTGATTTTTATTTTCACTTACTGTAACAAAAAAAAATATTAAGGTGATTATTATAATAATTAAAAACCAAAACAATGGCTGATTTAAAAAAAAAGCCAAATTAAAAATCTCAAAGTATAGAATAGAAATACAAGATTTTTCATAAACTATAGATAAAATTAAACATAACATTTTTTACATATAGCAATCCTAAATGATTATTGAGAAATCTTTAAGTAATGTAGAGTGGGCACTGCCGACCAGATATCGATTTTGGTGGGCAGCCCACCCTACTTGTGTTTCAAAAATAAAACAGGATTTCTATACTTAGAATAAGTACCAGAAAGAAAACTTTTATTTATTCATTTTCCTAAAGTGGTACTTTTGAGTTCTATTTGAACAGAATTATATTGAGTTTATAGAACTCGTTAAAATTCGATTGCTTCAACACGCTCTGCTTTCTCACCTAAGAAATAACCAATCTTATGTCTCACAGGATCATAAACAATTGACAAACACTAACACCAGAATTGGAAAAGTATATAAACACGAAGGTGGCTAGTGGTCCGTACCACTCTGCCAGTGAGGTGATCCGTGAGGGATTACGGTTACTCAAAGACCAGGATAGCTTGCGGGAAATCCGGCTGAATGAATTGCGACAGCAAATCCAGGCAGGTATCGACAGGGGGGAAGCCCAGCCCCTCAATATTGAAGATGTGATCGAACGGGGCAAAAAACGCCATGCTCAGCACAGCAAAGCCAGCAACTAGGTTTTACCAGCATGACCAAACTTGCCATCAGACCACAGGCACTCTCAGACCTTGATGATATTTTCGATTACATGCCGAAGATAGCCTTGACCGTGCAACCGGGTTGATCAAGAAACTATATGGGCAAATGGAGAAGCTAGAAAAACGCAGCAGAGCGTATTAAGAGGGAGCAATGTCGCCGGACATTGCTCCCAAGGTCTGAGGCTGTTTTTGGGAAAAGAGCGTAGACGCGATCAGGTCGCGACACGGAACGCGCAGCGGCGACCACAGGAGAAGAGATGCAGTTTGCCGTAAGGCATCGTCAATCGCTCAATCAGTCAAAGCTTCATAATTCTTCCTCATCAACTTCGTCTGTCGTCAACGAAGCTTGTGAGCTATGGCGCACATGAAGCACAAAAACGGTTTCGTCGCGAATTGTAAACAGAATGCGGTAAGTATTTCTCGACTTGCCATAGAGAAGCTGACGCACTTGCTCGGAAAATGCCTCATTGTCAGAAGCCAGGGCGCGGCGTTGAGGTTTTTCTTGCAGGGAGGCGATAACGTTCATCAATCCTCTAAACCATTGATCTGCATAGCCTGGATTACGCTCTTTCAGCCACAGGTACGCCGTCTGAATTTGAGCTTCCGCTGTCTTGGTTGTCCTAACTTGAAATGCCATATTTTTGCTGCATTTCCTGCTCAAACTCTGCAAGAGGGCGAGTTCGACCTGCGTCTACATCCTCTAGTCCCTGCTTAATTCCAGCAATGGTTTCTAACTGTTCCAGCATATCCAGCAGCTTCTGGTATGACTCAGCATCCTGAACAACAAGCTCTGCTTTACCATTCACAGTCAACATCACAGGTTTTCGCGTCTGCTTCATCTGCTGAATAAACTCAGAAGTGTTGCGCTTGAAGCTTGAAAGCGAGTGAATGTCTTGAATAATGTTAAACATAGGTTCAGTTATGCATTAAATTTGCACTTAATTTGATGCTATCAAAATCTGATACGCTGTGTTAGGGACTTCCAAATAAAAAAAATATCCAGTGCAATGGTGCGTTACGCTGTTGCTAACGCACCCTACGGCTACGACTACTGAATAATTTATTTTTTGGAAAGAATTTGCTACTTAGCCTAGCTACACTATTATCACGCTTTCAAGGGTCTAAAGGCACTTCATCGGCGGCAGATAACCTTGTAATGTAGAACGTCATTTTACAGCCTTATGGGGAATAATTGCCCATCATCAACCCTCCCACGCCTACCTATCAGTACAATCACTCGCTAGACGGTTGCCGAATTATTTACAATTTGTTACAAGAATACAAAGAACTTCTATAAACCTAAACTGATAATGCTAGGCGGACTTACTGGTTTAACAGATCCCAAAGGCACGGACTGGGGAGAGCGAATGCTCAACACGGTTGCTAGCCAAACGATTCGCCACATGTTCACCAAAAGCGAGTCTGTGGAAGTCTCTGTTCGCTGCTATCCCTCCAGCAAACTCTTGCAGGGAAGCATCGACAGCTTTAAAATGAGTGGTCGTGGCTTGGTTATCCGTAAAGATTTTGCCGCCGAGGAAATTTCAATAGAAACCGATGCAGTTGCTATTGACTTTAGCTCCGTTTTAAGCGGCAAACTGCGTCTCAAGCAACCTACTCAAGCGATCGCCCAAGTAGTTTTATCAGAAGCAGGCATAAATGACGCCTTTAAAGCACAATTGGTAACAAAACGTCTGGAAAACCTCACCCAACCAGCACTGACAGCATTATCTGGTGGTAAACCAGTCTCCTTTAGCGAAATCCAGGTGCAGCTATTACCCAAAAATCGCCAACTGATTTCGGCAAAAGCAGATTTAAACAATGGCGAACTCGTACCCCTGAAGATGACTCTAACTGTAGGCATTGAAAAGCGGCGGCGTATTTCGTTCACAGATCCTGAGATTGAACTTGACCAAGTCCCAGAAGCGCAACGAGAAATCTCGCGAAACTTGAGTCTAGCATTAGTAGAAATTTTAGATAATATGGTCGATTTGGATCGCTTTGACTTGGATGGAGTGAAAATGCGGCTTAACCGTTTAGAAACTGAGGGACAACGGCTGATTTTTAGCGGCTATGCCGAGATTGAGCGTATTCCAAGAAATCCCTGATCAGGGTATTCTTTTGGGTAGGGCAGCTGATTTGGCACACAGATGCGAGAGCGAAATTAAAAATGTAAAATTAA
>CAZZXJ010000327.1:0-7308 GCA_964657905.1 uncultured Stigonema sp. | reverse complement strand
ATTTGCGCTTTATAAGCTAGTCACAGCAAAGCTTTGAGATTTTTCGGAGATGTCTCTTGTTCCACAAATTGCAAATAATGTTCTTCCAATATGTGTTGGAGTCCCGATTCAGAATTTCCAGCTTCCAAAAATACGATTTTGCCGTCTAGTTGTTTAGCAATTAAAACAATTTTATCTGGGTTATGTTTAATACCTGCTTGACTAAGTTCGGCGATTAAGTCAGCTTTCTTGGATTCATAATTTGGCTGTTGAGTCAATTGCTTGTTAAAGAAATTTATTGTTTTTTTTATTGGTCGCTGGGAGTATTAGCGTAATTATCTCACTTTGAGCTGTTTCCCACGCACCCACAGCCAAACGATGACCAAATTTTAGACAAATTTCTACCAAACCTGACTTGACAAAGCGCAAGCACTACGTCTAGCAATGCTCAAATTGAAGGACAAAGAACCCAAAAATTGGACTGCATTTACCCTAATTGGTGAGGCAGAGTATTAATATTATGTTCAGTGCCTAGGTACAGCCGCTTCAGTAACTCGTCATACTCAGCATGGATGCCAATCCAGAACCAATAGATATGATTTTCCTCTAGTAAACCTAATGCGCGGTAGTTTAGACAAATACGAGCTGAATATATTGGTTGTCGGTGACTAACGCGCTTAAATTGAAGACTTTTATGGTAATGTTGCGATCGCCAGAGAGCATATGCTTGAGATGCCTGTTCCTGAACTGACTTGAGTGTTAAAACTACAGACTGCTACGCGGATGATTGGCTCATAGTCGGCATTAACGTTTGTATGAATCTCTGTGCAATTTCCACCGCGTCCTTTCTGCTTTCAAACTCTCATTATTATCCAGTTCGGCTACTGACTGTTCAAATCGCTGCAACCATTCTTTAGAGGAGCGTAACTGTTGCTCGTTTTTTATCATCATGGTTCCCACCTTACTAAATTTATAGCAATAATTCCCTTGCGCCTATTAGTTTTTGTATCAAATTGAAAAAAATCTATGTAAGCTGTACCAGAATCATTAGCAGGATAATTTGATGGAAAAATTTCCCCTCTTGACCATTGCGCTGTTGCCGAAGCGACATGCTTTTCTCTCGTACTCAATCACTGAACGTTTGCTAATTTTTCCCCTGTGCTATATTTGGAGCGGGATAGTAACAAAGTTACAAAGCTATAGTTCAGGTTCTATATGCCTGATTGGTGCGCCAACCTCTGGTATGAGCGTATGTCGCTGAGTAATTTAAGCTATATGTGTGATTAGCTCAGTTGGTAGAGCAATCGACTCATAATCGATGTGTCGCAGGTTCGAGTCCTGCATTATACTCCCAGAAAGTTAGCTCACTGGTAGAGCGATCGACTCATAATCGATTGGTTGTAGGTTCGATTCCTATACTTTCCGCCAACCCTATCCGGGTTAAAAGACACTACCCTTCCAAGGTAGCCAATTATGGTACGGGAGAAATCCCATCTTTCAAACTCTGTCATGCAGGTGTTTTGTAACAGTAAAGAAGCTAGCGCAACTGCATTTCTCCCTAACTTGAGTATGTCCTTCGTTTTCGAGATCCGGTTTCTCTACCGAGATTCTGGATTGGCAAGCCGAACGGCATATTTGAGGGCTGTTTTCTTTTTTTTGGATTGCCCAAGGGTATTCTATTGAAGAGTTGCAGCTATCTTAATCCAGTTTTGGAGAAGCTTTTGTCCGCACCTGAACTGTAAACATCTGCACTGGCAGAGTTAAAAAATCTTTTATCTTATGTGCAGCATAAATCTACCCACTACCTCACTCACTACTTAGGGTAATTCAGAAAGGTTACAAAGCAATACTGCTCGGTTAAACCAATAAGATCCCCCCAACCCCCCTTTTCAAGGGGGGCTAGATTCTCCTAAACCCCCTTAAAAAGGGGGTCGCCGCAGGCGGGGGGATTCGGTGACTAAAGTGAAACTCGTCTTAACCGAGCAGTATTGGGTTACAAAGGGCTGTTTTCTTTTTTTTGGATTGCCCAAGGGTAGTCTATTGAACAGTTGCAGCACTCTTAATCCAGTTTTGGAGAAGCTTTTGCCCGCATCTGAACTGTAAACACCTGCACTGGCAGAGTAAAAAAATATCTTGTATTATATATGTTACAGGCACGTGAAAATTCTCTTACCAACAAAATAAACGTATTACTAAATTTTCGTCACCAAAGTTATAAATGTTTTTATCAAATATTCTCCGCTGGTTGCGATCGCCCAAATTATCTATGTGGAAAACCTTTTATATTAAACCTAACGAAATTGGAATCTTATATCACCGCAGCGATTTTAAGAAAATTTTGCAGCCTGGTACATATACTTATTTCGGTTGGCATTGGCAAGTAAAAACCTATGACCTCAACCAACCAGAAGCTGAGATTGAAAACCTAGAACTGTTGTTGCGAAATCACTCCGCAGAATTACAACAATATATATTGATTGTCAGAACCGCATTCAATCAAGCTGCTTTAGTACGCCTGGGTCAGAATTGGGTAAGCGTTGCACCAAATCAATTGATAGCTTTTTGGCGTGGTTTTATTGAGGTGGAATCTCATCTATTCAACTTGGAAGAAAGCTTGGAATTGCCGACAGAATTTGTGCAGCAAGTGCGCCGAGTTGCGTTGCATGGACTGAAAAAGTTCCAAATCTCAGAGTATGAGATTGGTTTGCTGTACGTGCAAAATAATTTTGTCCGACCTTTAGAACCAGGAGAGTATGCTTTTTGGTGTGTAGATAGGGATGTTACAGTACGCACTCTCAGCCGTATTGTGCCTAACCCAGACTTTCCTCTAGAAGATGTACTAATTGAAAAACATCCCAACTTTGTTGCTGCCTACTGTGAAACAGTGCAATTACTGAGTCAGCAAGTTGCAATTGTGCGGTATCGGGGTAAAGTGATTTCTATTTTGCCACCCACAAGCCGCAAGCTGTTTTGGCAGGGTGTTGAGGTGGAAGTTATCGACATCAGCACCAATGCCAAGTTACAGTCTCCCTTAGTAGCTGAGTTGGTTTCGGGTTCGCAAGAAGTTTTATTGCTTAGTCGAAACTGTTTGCATATTCGAGAAGTACCCGCACAGCACGTTGGACTGCTGTACGTTAACCAAGAGTTTCAAGCACAACTTCAGCCTGGAGTACATGCTTGGTGGTTGTTCGGACGCTCTTTTCAAACCGAAACAATCGACCTCCGACTGCAAAGTATGGAAGTATCCGGTCAAGACATCCTCTCCAAAGATAAAGTACCTCTGCGCTTGAATTTGACTGCTGGGTTCCGCATCCAAGACCCATTGAGGGCAAAAAACGGGTTATCAGACATTTCTGGTTTCTTGTACAAAGAGTTACAGTTTGCTTTACGTGGTGCAGTTGGCGAACAAAGCTTGGATTCGTTGTTAGAGGATAAAGGCGCAATTGATAGAAGTATATCTGAATATATTCATCAGAAAACCGCAGAGTATGGAATTCAAGTAGATTCTGTAGGGGTTAAAGATATTATTTTACCTGGCGAGATTAAAACTATCTTGAGCAAGGTAGTCGAGGCAGAAAAAGCCGCTCAAGCAAACGTAGTCAGACGTAGAGAAGAAACCGCCGCCACCCGCAGTATGTTGAACACTGCAAAAGTGATGGAGGATAACCCTGTCGCATTACGTTTGAAGGAACTCGAAATTTTAGAGCGGATTGCGGAAAGGATTGACAAAATTCAAGTTAATGGGAGTTTGGATAGTATTTTGACTGACTTGATTCAGATTAATCGGCAGTGATTTGGCGATCGCCCTTCTACCCCCCCTGAATGCTTACCTTTCAAGTAAACCCTACCTTTGCTAGCTCTATTTTCATCTCTAAATCCAAAGCTTCAGCCTCTATTTCACTATTTAATAAACTTCATCATGGCTGCCAATATCACTCAAGAAAATAACCATTTCTAACAAATTCTCATCCTCATAAAAATTAAAGATAATTCTACAATCATAAGTAACAGAACAAGACCACAACCCCGATAAATCTCCTGTCAACTTATGAGATTTCAAAGACGGTGTAAATGGATCATCTGCCAAAAGCCTTAATACCTTAACAATTTGATTCTTTAATTGCGGGTTTTTCTTTGTGATCTTCCTAAAAGACCGTTTAAATCCACTACTCCAGACAACTTCCATCATCATCTCCTAGTAAATCAGCGATCAAATCATCAACGCTTCCCCTATGAG
Organism: uncultured Stigonema sp.; assembly: GCA_964657905.1. GTDB lineage: Bacteria > Cyanobacteriota > Cyanobacteriia > Cyanobacteriales > Nostocaceae > Stigonema. Next base: position 3,092 of record CAZZXJ010000327.1, on the reverse strand, counting down.
CTGTCCCATCCTTAAAAGCCTGCATCACTTCGTGGGCATTAGCCAAAATTTCACCTCGCCGATTCTCAATTCGTTGCTGGCGAAGAAACTCAAATAAATACTCTCGATCTTCTGTGGGCAAACTTTCAATAGAATTAATAATTTCTTGTAAAGTCATCAGAGAACCTCCTAATCAAGTAAACTCTACCTTTACTAACTCTATTTTAATCTCTAAATCCAAAGCCTCAGCCTCTTGCATTTAGACAATTTATGCAAAAATAGGATACTATATTGGGCGCAGTGGCGACAAATGTTTCTGGAGGGCAGAAGCAGCGATTAGCGTAGGCGTAGCCCGCCGCAGGCATCGCTAGGACAATTATCAATAATCCACCAATTTGAACTGTAGATTCATCTACAGCTAATTTAGATCATTTAACTGAAAAAGCAATCAAGTTTTGCGATCGCTAGATGATTTACTGTCCACTTTGACGGAATAGGGTTATTTGCTTCCAGAAGGAGGAAGTAAATTCCGATATTCCCAGTGTCCGCGTTTGCCCAAATCTTGAATAATATTTTCAGCAGTTTTTATTGCTTGGCCACTGTTGCTTTGAATCGCTTTACTGAGGATAGCCTTAGTTTCATTCTGCCAACCGTAGATACTCCAACCAGACTTATCATTTTTCATGAGCAATTCAAGGCACTCGACAGATGATTCTGGCATCGTATCAACAAGTACAGCTAGACGTTCGAGCAGCAAAAAGTCAGGGTCTACTTTGCCAGTTAGCTCAAGAATCTGTTTAATCTGTGCAATAGCCCAAGTGTCATCAAATTTCCCAGAACCGAACCACCAGCCAAAAGCAGCAAGTTCAGTGGCATAGGAACTACGTTCGGTAGAATTACGTGCTGTTTCCAAACGCTTTTCCCAGAGCAATTGGAGACTATTAAGTATTTCTGGATCTATCTCATTTTCTGTCCTATTAAGACTTCTCCCCACAAATTCCAGAGCATAGCCACGTAACGTATCAGAAGCTAACTTAAAAAACCTTGCCAATGCTCCTGGCTCATCCAAATTCAGCTTCCCACGCCAGTAGAGAGTCATCAAATGCTGGGCAAGACCTTCATCAGTATGTGTCAGTTTTTGTCGTTCAATCGAGGTGGGATCGATCTGTTCAACTGCATAGCGGTATTCCTCATGTAGTAAATCAAAAACATTGTTATAAATATCAGAAAAATTAATGTAGCTTTCCCAAGCAGCACGTCGCAGATTGCTGAAAGTTTCATCCTGTGGAAATATTTTTCCTATGCTTTGATTTGCCCATAGCGGATCTAGTAAAGCCAGCCAAGGAAACCACTGACCATAAACTGAGCGTATTGCTAAAGATGGCTCTATATCTAGGTTAAGATGTTCATCAAGTACCTGCCGTACTTCTGGCATTTCATCAAAACCTCGTTGCAAATGCTCTTCACTCTCAGGTATTTGCTCAAAGTGGCGACGAATCCAGAGGGCATAGCGAACAACTGTGTGCATTGCTTCCCCGCGAACAGTATTAATTGCCAGTTCACTATAATTATTATTTGAGCTATACTCCATTTCTCTTTCTAGCGTGGGGTCTGGATGTTGAGTTAAAAGTCTGAGGATGTTCCAAACCCGATCGCGAAAATTAAACTCAATTGCTATTGTATCAACGTTCAGTCCGACTCCAAGCAAGTCTACCACTGTTCGGCAAGGTTCGAGCCAATTGCTGCTGGGTTCGTTATAAATTGTCTGAGATTTATTGAATTTTTCAGATTTCTCTGCTAACCAATTGCAGAGACTTAGAACAGATATCCAATCAAATTCTCTTATTTCTTGCTGTTGTTTTGATTGATTATTTAAAGCTTGACGCAAACCTCTAAGCAAATTCGATATATATCTTGCGTGTAGACCTTGGAATTGAGCGGCTCCCTGTGCATAACGTTCAGGAATTTTTTCAGCGAGTCTTGCCAAAGCAGATCCTAGCCCTGAGCGTGATGGTTCTTCAAAGGGATCTGTAGAATTTGGCTCCCATGTTCTAAGAAAGCCAACTAACTCCTCAATACTCATAGATTCTAATTCTGAGTCAGTTTTTGGACTTCCAACACCTGACACTCTAAACTCACCTACACCTCCAGAAACAATATCTGAAAGTTCAATCTCCTTGCCAAATTTATTGACTAAATCGTTATAGCGTTGATGCCAATATGTTGAAAGACTATCTTTTATTATTGTTAGTTTGTGCCACTGCCAATATTTCACCCATTCAGCTTTTTTCTCTTGATCTTCTACCCAATGCCAGTCAACTTCAGGCTTGTCAATCCAACTTAGAATTTGCTCTTGTTTCTCTATCGGCAGTTGAGCAAAATTCTCTTTCAGTAAGTGTGCGTACTCATAATCTTGGTAAGAACTACTATCTGTGAAACGCTCACGATCAGCCAATTTTTTAATAAGCAAATCTCGGTCTACTTCTGAAAATTTACGAATCAGGTAAAGTGCAATCCGGTGAAAAATTCGCCAGTGTCGCTTCTCTAACTCCGAAATGATATCTCCTATTTTAGTCTTATCGTCTTCTAAAATCTGCTCTGCTGTATCCCTTACTGCTGCTACCAAATGTTCTCTAATTTCATCATGCGAGTAATTTCTAGGATGTTCCCCAATAGCGTATCGCCAGTAACGTGAGCCATCCTCCCAGATAAGTGAGTTTTCTTGCAGTTGTTGAATTTCTTCATCACGGTGGGAAAACTGAACTGCATCAAATAGCAGAAAAGCTAACATATTAAAAACATTTAGTTTGTTTTTACCTGCTACTTTCACTAATTCTGGTACATTCTTTTTAAGAATTTGTTCATAATGCCAGTTATCAAAGCGTATTCGTGGTTTTGGTGAGGGAAGATAAACTCTGCTGCTACCTTCTTCTTGATTGTTAAAACTAAAGTCTTTCTTAACAGCAAGTAATATTCGAGCCAATTCTAGTGCTTTGTTAATCTTACCCCCTTTAGCAAGATGCACTATGAGAGCAGCAACTTTCTCTGGAAGTAGAGATGATGAGTATAGTGATTCTTCTATCCAGGTTTTAACTTTAGGAACTAATTGCCCT
>CAZZXJ010000326.1:0-7337 GCA_964657905.1 uncultured Stigonema sp. | reverse complement strand
CTTCGGGGAAGCAAGCTACGCGCAGCGGCGAGGAATTGGGAGAAGCGAGTGGTCACTTTTGTAAAACTACCTCTAACTATTTTCTGTAAAACTGACATCTTCGTAACTTGAGTTGCGTAAATAACTGCCTTTATAGTCGCCCTTTTTGAGGGAATTAAATATGTCTCTGAAAGATCTCAATGGTAAAATCGAGAATAAACAAGCGAAAATTGGGATTATTGGTCTCGGATATGTAGGATTACCAATTTTAGTAGCTTTTGCAAACAAAGGCTATGGAGTGCTGGGATTTGATATCGATCAACATAAGATTAATCAGATTCAAAAAGGTCATTCATATATCAGGCATATTGACTCAGATAATTTAAAGAACGAATTAATCGATGTAACTCATGATATGACCCGGTTGCGGGAAGTGGATGTCATCATTATTTGCGTCCCTACTCCTCTGGACATACACAGAGAGCCTGATTTAACTTATGTGACCGAAACGGCTTATGCAATTGCTCGTGGCTTGAGAATAGGACAGCTTGTTGTTTTGGAGAGCACGACTTACCCAGGAACCACAGAAGAGGTAATGCTGCCTATTCTCTCTAAAAGTGGTTTAATAGTTGGGCAAGAATTTTCACTAGCCTACTCTCCAGAGCGGGAAGATCCTGCTAATGAAAACTATTCTTTGGTTAATGTACCAAAAGTAGTTGGGGGAATCACGCCTATCTGCCTTGAACTGGTTCAAAGTTTGTACAATCAGATTATTATCAAAATCATCCCAGTTTCTTCAACTCAAACTGCCGAAGCAACTAAAATTTTAGAAAACATTTATCGCGCAGTTAATATTGCCCTTGTTAATGAATTAAAAATTCTCTTCCAAAAAATGGGGATAGATATCTGGGAAGTCATTGAAGCAGCTAAAACTAAACCATTTGGTTTTCAGGCTTTTTATCCAGGTCCGGGATGGGGCGGACATTGTATTCCAATAGATCCATTTTATTTAACGTGGAAAGCTAGGGAGTACGATCTACCTTTGCGATTTATTGAGTTGGCAGGTGAAGTGAATGCTTTGATGCCTAACTATGTTGTAGAAAAGTTGATTTTCTCACTTAATGACCATAGTAAGCCTTTAAAAAACTCTCGAATCCTGATTTTAGGAGTAGCTTATAAAAAGAACGTGGACGATCAACGGGAAAGTCCTTCCCTGAAAATAATTCAGACTCTTAAGCAACATGGAGTACATATTGAATATCACGACCCCTATGCACCAACCTGTTCAAATCATCGTCATTATCCAGACATAAACTTGAAATCTTTGCCGTTGACAAAAGAAAATTTGCAAACATTCGATGCTGTAATCATTGTCACAGATCATGATAATATTGACTATAAACTAGTAGCCGAATATTCCTCTCTGATTATTGATACCAGGAATGTTTTGGCAGCCAGAGGATTAAAAACTGTAAACACTATTGCTGCTTGAAAGAAAGCTCATCAAAAGTTGTAGTTAGGGGAGCAAAAAGCCTTCTTTCTTCAGACTCCAGACTTCTGACTCCTGACTCCTGAATTATGTACAATTTTCTTCGTGAATTATTATGCCTCGTGTTGATAAATATGTGGCAGTAGTTGGCTGTGGGTACTGGGGCAAGAATTTAGTTAGAAATTTTGCCGAGTTAGGTGTCCTGCGGGTAATTTGTGATGCTAGCCATGAAACTCTTGAAAAATTAAAGGAACAATATGGTGTTGAGGGAGTAACTGATTTCAGCGAGGTCTTGGACATGCCAGATGTACAAGCCGTAGTCATTGCAACTCCAGCACCAACTCATGCAAGTTTGGTCATACAAACTTTAGCGGCTGGTAAAGATGTGTTTGTCGAGAAGCCTTTGGCTTTGACGCTATCAGATGCACTAAAAATACAGACTGCTGCTTGTAAAAGTGGTTGTATCCTGATGGTTGGACATTTGCTGGAGTATCACCCAGCGTTAGTCAAACTTCGCTGTTTGGTAGCTGAAGGAAAAATTGGTAAGCTGCGATATCTTTATTCAAATCGCTTGAGTTTAGGTAAAGTCCGGACTGAAGAGAATGTGCTTTGGAGCTTTGCTCCCCATGATATTTGTTCTATTCTGGGATTCGTTGGCACACTGCCAATATCTGTACAAGCTGTCGGCAGTGCTTACTTGGGTCAAGTAGAAGACTTTTGTATTGTTAATCTCGAGTTTGACCAAAATATAAGTGCTCATATTTTTGTGAGTTGGCTACATCCTTTTAAAGAACATCGGCTTGTAGTAGTTGGGGATTGTGGAACGATAGTCTTTGATGATGTTTCTGTAGATGCAAAACTGACATTTTACGATCAGCAAGCTGATTTACTGCATAATGTTCCAGTACTCAAACAAAATTGCCAAACTGTCATTCCAATCAAACCAGCAGAACCTCTTAAGTTAGAATGTCAGCATTTTATTAGTTGCATTAAAAGTAGACAGACTCCCATAACCAGTATTCAAAATGGTATAGATGTTTTGACAGTTTTACAGTTATCTCAAGAATCGCTCTTATCTCAAGGGGAGATTGTTTATTTAAAGGAGCCTCAAGTTGGAGCGCGTTAATTCAACATCAAAAATCTCAGAGTATTTTGTGCATGAATCAGCTTATGTCGATCTGCCATGTACAATTGGAATTGGATCTCAAATATGGCACTTTAGCCATATTATGCAAGATGTCATAATTGGTGAGAGTTGTAAAATTGGGCAGAATGTATTTGTTGCGAGTGGTGTCCAAATCGGGCGAAATGTTAAAATCCAAAATAACGTCTCTATCTATGCCGGTGTGGTTTTAGAAGACGATGTTTTTTGTGGTCCTAGTTGTGTATTCACAAATATTAAAACCCCTCGCTCGGCTTTTCCTCGCAATACACAAGATGATTATTTAGTCACTTTGGTAAAGCAAGGAGCTACCATTGGTGCAAATGCCACAATTGTTTGTGGTCGGACAATAGGGCGTTATGCGTTTATCGGCGCTGGCTCAACTGTCACGAAAGATGTTCCAGATTACGCTCTAGTTTATGGTAATCCAGCGAAACAAGCAGGTTGGATGTGTGAGTGTGGTGCGAAGTTAGAACGTTTTGTCAAAACAACTGTCTGTAGCTGCGATCGCAAGTATGAATATTCCGGCGAAAATCAAATTATAAGGACTGAGTGACTACAGTGAACATTCCACCTTTTGATGCAACTTCTCAATATAAAGCTATTGCTGCTGAACTTGAAAAAAATATCTGTGCAGTCATGGCTGGTGGACGCTATATTATGGGTCCTGAAGTTAAGGAATTTGAACTACAATTTGCCCAATATTTAGGTTGCAATCAAGTTATTTCCTGTAATTCTTGCACAGATGCATTACAGTTAGCTCTTAGAGCTTTGAAAATTGGTCCGGGCGATGAGGTCATTACCACACCTTTCACTTTTATTGCCACCACAGAAGCAATTGGCATGGTGGGAGCAACTCCTGTCTTTGTGGATGTAGATTTAAATACTTACAATATTGATATCAAGTTAATTGAGGCAAAAATTACAGAACGCACTAAGGCGATTTTGCCAGTGCATTTGTACGGGCGTCCTTGTAACATGACATCCATCATGGCAATTGCGCGTAAGTATAATCTTAAAGTTATTGAAGATTGTGCTCAAGCTGCCGGGTCTATGTGGTCCGGGAAAAAGATCGGCACAATAGGGGACGTTGGTTGTTTTAGCTTTTTTCCCACTAAAAATCTTGGTTGTTTTGGAGATGGAGGAGCAATTGCCACTTCTGATCCTCTGATTGCAGAACGAGTCGAGTATTTACGCCGACATGGCGGCAAAGTTAAGTATCAGCATGAGGAACTGGGACTCAACAGCCGCTTAGACACTCTGCAGGCAACAGTTCTATTAGTAAAATTACCATATCTTGATCAGTGGAATGCAGCTAGAGCAGCGATCGCAGATTATTACATAAATCGGCTAGCTGGCGTGGCGGGCATTGTTTTACCGACAGTTGTCCAAGAAGGACACTCAGTATGGAATCAGTTTACGTTCAGGGTTTTAGACGGACAACGAGATCGCGTGCAAAAAATCCTGAAGGATCTCGGGGTAGGCACAATGGTGTACTATCCTATTCCTCTGCACTTACAGCATGTACATGCTAACTTAGGTTATTCCCAGGGGGTACTAGCAAGCAGTGAAAAATTGAGCCATGAAGTCTTATCTTTACCGATGTTTCCTGAACTTACTGTATCAGCACAAGAAGTAGTGACTGAGGCTGTAAGCCAAGCATTAGCTTCAGTGTTTGCATTAACTTAACTACGCCTCTATAATTGTTGATTTTTTACGGTAATGTGATGAACTCTGAATCGCCTCCTTCCCGAGTGAAATTAATTTCATATACAGCTTTGTTTGTCAGTATCGGGTTTGGTATCGCCGGACAATTGTTGATGAAACATACTATGAGCGATACAGGTAAGGGATTATTTACATTGTCATTTATTCAACAATTATTAATAGCTCTTACTATCTATAGTCTCGGAATAGTAAATTGGATATTTGCCCTGCGCTCCGTAAAACTGAGTATTGCCTATCCACTAACAAGCTTAAATTACGTTGGGATACTTTTAGGGAGCTACTACTTTTTTAATGAGAAGATCACACTGATTCGAGTCGTTGGTGTTGTACTGATTTTTAGTGGAGTTCTTTTGGTTGCTCTTCCAATTAGGAATGGCAAGCATCTCCAAGGAGACTCTAGATAAAGGGAGGATGGGAATGAGCATCATTTCTTGGCTGATTTTAATGCTTGTCGTTGTGCTGGGTACAGCAGGACAGCTATCGCTAAAGTACGCATTTCAAGGTTCTACTCCTGCTAAAGGAGCAAGCATGTCACTGCATAACCTTTTATTTTCTCGTTATTTCTGGATTTGGTTTATCTCCTATGTAGTAGTGACTATCTTGTGGCTTGTCGTATTGCGGACAATTCCTCTAAGTCAGGCATTCCCAGCACTAGGATTAACATTTGCTCTTGTGCCTTTAGCTTCTCATCATTTTCTACAAGAGAATGTTGTATTTAGCCAGTGGTTAGGGATAGTGATTATTGTGGCTGGTGTAGTTCTTGTCGTCCAAAAATAATTGTATTTTCTGTAGCTGTAGGGTGCGTTACTAGGCAGCCTAATTAATTTGACAAAAAATTGATTGGAATTAAGAGTGATTAACATGGTTGAATTCCCTCAAAAAATTTTGGTGACAGGGGTAGCTGGTTTCCTTGGTTCTCACTTGCTAGACCTCCTGTTGGCATCGGGTCATGAGGTTGTTGGAATTGACAACCTTTCAATGGGAAAATTAGAAAACATTGCTGAGCATTTAACTAGCAAAAAATTTCAATTTCTCCAGAAAGATATCACAGAAAAAAGCACATTTGAGAACTTAGACAATAACATTGATTGTATTGTTCACCTCGCTGCTTTTAAAATTCCCCGTTATGGAAAAGCTATTGATACTCTAAAAATTAATTATCAAGGTACAGATAATGTTCTAGAGCTAGCACGAAAGCTTAATTGTAAGTGTGTGCTTGCCTCTACTTCTGATGTGTATGGTCGTAACCCAAAACTACCTTTTAACGAGGATGATAACTCAGTTATCGGTTCATCTAAAGTAGCTCGTTGGAGCTATGCTGTCTCCAAACTTTTTGATGAGCATTTAGCTTTCGCCTACCAAGACAGCTACGACATCCCAGTTGTGATCCTGCGATTTTTTGGTTCCTATGGACCGCGCCATCATTTATCGTGGTGGGGTGGACCTCAGTCGGTTTTTATCGAACAAGTATTGAATGATTCGGAAATCTCCATTCATGGTGACGGATTGCAGACCCGCAGTTTTACTTATGTGAACGATACCGTTGCAGGTATTTACGCTGCAACTATAAAACCCGAAGCCAATGGGGAAATTTTCAATATTGGCAGCAATCACGAAATTACCATCCTCGACTTAGCTCAGACTATCAAGCGACTTAGTAATACGCCTGGAGAACTCAAAGTGAAATTTATTCCTTATGAATCTTTTACAGGTGGTAAATACGAAGATGTCAGACGGCGTGTCCCTGATAGCAGCCGTTGCGAAAATATTCTTGGTGTCAAAGCTGTGGTGGGATTAGAAGAGGGTCTGTCCCGCACTATTGCATGGCAACGCAGTCTTAATCTCTATAAACATTAGATAGATGAATATCGGTATTATAGGTGGTGGAATGATGGGGCTGGTATTAGCTTATCAGCTTTCACTACAAGGTCATAGAGTAACTGTCTTCGAGAGCAATAAGCAGCTTGGTGGACTCACCACTTATCATGATTACGGTCCATTTGTCTGGGACCGTTTTTATCATGTCATTTTACCGTCCGATACTCACTTAATCAATCTTATCCAGGAAATTGGTCTTGGAGATCAGCTGCGTTGGCGTCCCACTCTGACAGGGTGCTATATAGACCAGCAGTTGTATTCGATTAGTAATAGTATGGAATTTCTGCGCTTTCCGCCGCTGACTCTGATCGGAAAGTTCAGGTTGGCTTTTACTCTCTTGTATGGTTCGCGGATCAAAAACTGGCAGCGGCTGGAGAAAATAACAGTTGAAGATTGGCTGCTAAAAATCTCTGGCAGAAATACATACGAAAAGCTTTGGAAACCTTTGCTATTGGCTAAATTGGGGGAAAATTATCAGCGGGTTTCTGCTGTGTTCATTTGGTCATACATCAAACGACTGTTTTCGGCGCGGGATTCAAGTTTGCACAAAGAACAACTAGGTTATGTCGAAGGTGGTTACAAGACGGTTTTTGACTGCTTAGAAAAATTAATTTGTCAGCAGGGAAGTCAGATTTGTACTGGTGTTACAGTTGAACACATTGCACCTGACCCTAGGGGTGGAATCTGGGTTGAACACAAAGGAACTCAGTCGCATTTTGACAAGGTCATTTTTACTGGACCAGTGGATATTCTGCAAAAAGTTGTGGACAGCCATTTGGTGAAGGTTGCTGGCGATCGCATGACTGTGGAATATATGGGTGTCATCTGCATGGTACTAATTACTCGCAAGGCATTAGTACCTTATTACGTTGTGAATCTTGCCGATCAACGTATACCCTTTACAGGAGTCATAGGTATGAGCAATCTAGTGTCCTTACAGGAAACCGCAGGATTACACATCACCTATTTTCCGAAATATGTCATTTCCGATGACCCTCTCCTGCAACAGACAGATGATGAACTGCGTTCATCTTTTTTCCGGGGAATACGTTTGATGTTCCCAGAACTAAAAGAAGATGACATAGTGTTAGCACACATCAA
>CAZZXJ010000325.1:4965-7346 GCA_964657905.1 uncultured Stigonema sp. | reverse complement strand
TCCCCCCACTCCCCCCACTCCTCTCACTTGGACACCTGTTAGTGACTGCTGGGCACTAGTAGTACAGGTAGCTGTTAAATACAGTAGTGTTGAAAGTATTGGCAATACCAAAACCTTGCTCAAGGAGCTATTGCTTTTATTCGCAATAGTACGGCAGGATTGTAGACGGCATAAATCTAGTATTTTCACCATAATGTGATAGGTACTTTTAAAAACTATCTCTCTAGGCTTAAAGTAACTAAATTTTTTCATATATCAAGAAATAATGACCTGCGATTTGAACTAGAACGTGATAATGTATATATGGGATTTGTGTATTTTGCCAAAATAAACAAGAAATTTTCCTATATATTACAGAAATCGAAGGTGAAAGCCCACGCGCTTCGATGTCGTGGGATGAAGCCGCAGGCACTTTCAAGTGCGCTTGATCAGTCAAAACCTACATAACAAGAGAAATATACTAGGAATTGTCAAATGGGCATATAGTGTTATAGGCTAATTTTGTGGCTGAATTAGGGGAATTTCAGCAGCAAAAGTAGTGAATCCAGAAAGTGCGAGTGTTGGTTCCAGGTAAGCCCAAAGGTTCTGGAAGAAGCAAACTATATTTAATTAGGAAAAAGGCAATCGAGGTAATACACAGCTTCAAGATATAAATAGGAACCTGTAGAGGCAAAAAGTAGTTTACCTAAAACAGCATAAACATATAAAAATAACGAGATAATTTTAACACGGGTGAAACAACAGAAAACTCGACGTTAAAATTTTTTTTCTCTAAATTTCGATGATTCAGTATTTTTCCACATCTAAATTGAGAAAAATTTTCTCACAAACAGTGGCAGAATCCGTAACTCAAGACATCAGGGACAGCTATGAATAACAAAAGGATGCATCAAGAACAGACAAATACACCTTCAGAAACTTTACAAGACAGTATTTATCAGGGGCCTCGGTGGTTAGTGGAGGAACGAGATGCCTGTGGTGTAGGTTTTATTGCTCATCGCCAGAATCATGCAAAGCGAGAAGTTGTGGCAAAAGCTCTAGCTGCTTTGACCTGCTTAGAACATCGGGGTGGTTGTAGCGCAGACCAAGACTCAGGTGATGGCGCAGGAATATTAACTGCGATCCCTTGGGGGTTGTTTCAACAGGACTTGACTCATGCGAAGATGCAACTTCCCTCCGTCAGCAACATTGCTGTAGGGATGATATTTTTACCACAAGATAAGGAAGCCGCTCAACTCGCGAAGGCGACGGTTGAGCAAGTAGCACTTCAGGAAAATTTAACTGTACTGGGCTGGCGAGTAGTGCCAGTACAGCCTGATTTACTGGGGGTGCAAGCAAGAGAAAATCAACCTCAGATTGAACAAGTTTTTGTAGCATCAATTGATAAAAGCGGCGATGAACTGGAACGAATACTGTACATTACCCGTCGCCGAATGTTTAAAGCTATCCTCAACCTTAACAGCGACTGGTCAGAGGAATTTTACATTTGCTCTCTCTCAAACCGCACAATTGTCTATAAAGGCATGGTGCGTTCGGCGGTCTTGGGAGAGTTTTATCTTGATTTAAAAAATCCGGCTTACACAAGCGCCTTTGCTGTCTATCATCGCCGCTTTAGTACCAATACGATGCCCAAGTGGCCCTTGGCTCAACCAATGCGGCTTTTGGGTCACAACGGTGAAATTAACACCCTGTTGGGTAACATCAACTGGATGATGGCACGAGAAGCTTCTTTGAATCATCCAGTGTGGGGTGTTAGCGAAGCGTCTCCAGAGGAGACTCGCCTAGACGAACTCAAGCCATTTGTCTATATTGGCAACAGCGACTCAGCCAACCTAGACAACGTGCTGGAATTACTCGTGCGTTCCGGACGCAGCCCCTTAGAAGCCTTGATGATTATGGTTCCAGAGGCCTACCAAAATCAGCCTTCTTTGCGTGACCACCCGGAGATTATTGATTTCTACGAATACTATAGTGGTCTGCAAGAAGCATGGGATGGACCAGCACTTTTGGTGTTCAGCGATGGGCGAAAAGTTGGTGCAACTCTAGATCGTAATGGCTTAAGACCAGCTCGCTACACTATCACCAAGGATGACTACATCGTAGTAGCTTCAGAAGCAGGTGTAGTTGACTTTCCCGAAGCCGATATTATCGAGAAAGGCAGACTCGGACCAGGGCAAATGATTGCTGTGGATTTAGAAACCAATGAAGTACTGAAGAATTGGGAGATCAAGCAGCGCGTTGCCAAGCAACAACCGTATGGGCAATGGTTGCGACAGCACCGCCAAGAATTAGAGTCATTAGTTATTGGTCATTCGTCATTAGTCAACGGCAAAGGACAAATGACAAATCAATAATACTTCTGTCTTTGGCGAAAATTTGCG
>CAZZXJ010000325.1:0-4955 GCA_964657905.1 uncultured Stigonema sp. | reverse complement strand
TGACAAATGACAAAGGACAAATGACTATTGACAGACAAACATTGCTCCGTCACCAAGTTGCCTTTGGCTACACCACAGAAGATGTGGAAATGGTAATTCAGCCAATGGCAATGGAAGGTAAAGAGCCAACTTTCTGCATGGGAGATGATATTCCTTTAGCGGTGCTGTCAGAAAAACCCCACGTACTTTATGACTATTTCAAACAGCGCTTTGCTCAGGTGACAAACCCAGCCATCGATCCGCTACGAGAAAGCCTAGTGATGTCCTTGAAAGTAGAACTAGGTGAGCGAGGTAACTTATTGCTACCAAAGCCAGAATATGCCCGCAGGCTGAAGCTAGAATCGCCAGTACTTAGTAGTGCAGATTTGCAGGCTATCAAGCTATCGGGATTTGCAACGGCTGAGTTGTCAACCCTGTTTGAAATTGCTAATGGTCCTCAAGGGTTAAAAGCCGCCGTTCAGTCTTTGCAATCCCAAGCAGCTGAATCAGTGCGGGCGGGAGCTAGGATTTTAATCCTGAGTGATCGCATCCCCCTAGGGGGAGAAATACCTGGGATCAGCACTGAATACACCTACATTCCCCCCTTGTTAGCAGTTGGTGCGGTACACCATCACCTGATCCGCGAGGGACTGCGAATGAAAGCATCCCTAGTTATTGATACTGCCCAGTGCTGGAGTACCCATCACTTTGCTTGCCTTATTGGCTATGGTGCAGGCGCAGTTTGTCCTTATATGGCTTTGGACACTGTAGGCAATTGGTGGTTTGATCCCAAGACCCAACAGAAAATGGAGCGGGAGCAAATTCCTGCCATCAGCCTAGAGGAAGCTGTGAAAAACTATCGTCAGGCGGTTGAGTCCGGTTTGTTAAAGATTCTCTCCAAGATGGGAATTTCTCTGATCTCCAGCTACCAAGGTGCACAAATCTTTGAAGCCATTGGCATTGGTCAGGATTTGTTAGATCTGGGATTCTTTGGCACAATTTCCCGTGTTGGAGGATTGAGTGTCAGTGAACTGGCTGTTGAGGTATTATCTTTTCACAGCAAAGCTTTCCCAGAACTAACAACGAAGAAGTTAGAAAACATTGGCTTTGTCCAGTACCATCGTGGCGGTGAGTACCACATGAACAGCCCGGAACTGACAAAAGCCCTACATAAAGCAGTGCGAAGCTATCAGCAGTCAGCGAATAGCTCAGGCTACGACCACTACGAAGTTTACAAAAATTACCTGCAAAACAGACCAGTAACGGCGTTGCGTGACTTACTGGACATGGGTAGCGATGGCTCACCTATTCCTATTGAAGAAGTGGAGTCGGTGAGTGAGATCGTCAAACGCTTCTGCACTGGAGGAATGTCTTTGGGGGCGTTGTCGCGGGAAGCTCACGAAGTTTTGGCGATCGCCATGAACCGCATTGGCGGTAAGTCTAACTCTGGGGAAGGTGGCGAAGACCCTGTGCGTTTCAAAGTCTTGGACGATGTGGACAGCGATGGTCACTCGCCAACGCTACCGCACTTAAAAGGATTGCAAAACGGTGATACGGCTTCCAGCGCCATTAAGCAAGTCGCATCAGGACGTTTTGGTGTTACACCACAGTACCTGATGAGCGCCAAACAAATTGAAATCAAAATTGCCCAAGGTGCAAAACCAGGGGAAGGTGGACAACTCCCAGGGAAAAAGGTCAGCCCATACATTGCCATGTTACGGCGCTCTAAACCCGGAGTCACCCTGATTTCCCCACCGCCGCACCACGATATCTATTCTATTGAAGACCTGGCGCAGCTGATCTTTGACCTGCACCAGATTAACCCAAAAGCACAGGTGTCGGTGAAGCTAGTAGCAGAAATTGGTATCGGTACGATCGCTGCTGGTGTGGCAAAGGCAAATGCCGATATCATTCAGATTTCCGGTCACGACGGTGGTACGGGAGCATCGCCACTGAGTTCTATTAAGCATGCTGGTACACCGTGGGAACTTGGTTTAACGGAAGTACATCGGGTGTTGATGGAAAATAGCCTGCGCGATCGCGTGATTTTACGTGTGGATGGAGGCCTCAAGAGTGGCTGGGATGTGGTGATGGGCGCATTAATGGGCGCGGAAGAATTTGGCTTCGGATCTATTGCTATGATTGCCGAAGGCTGTGTCATGGCGCGAGTTTGCCACAAGAATACCTGCCCAGTGGGTGTTGCTACTCAGAACGAAGAACTGCGCAAGCGGTTTCCCGGAATGCCAGAACATGTCGTCAACTTCTTCTACTTTATTGCTGAAGAAGTGCGTAGTCTCTTGGCACGACTCGGCTACCGTTCTTTGTCAGAAGTCATTGGACGTGCTGATTTGATCAAAGAGCGGGATCAGGTACATCTAACTAAGGTGCAAGCACTGAACCTTAACTGCTTACTTCAGCTACCAGATACCACCAGAAACCGTAGCTGGTTGGAGCATGAAGAAGTCCACAGCAACGGCGTGGTTTTAGATGACCAATTGCTGGCTGATCCAGACATTCAAGCTGCCATTCGCCACCAGTCTACTGTCACCAAGACGTTCCCTATCGTCAACACCGACAGAACCGTAGGTGCACGCTTAGCAGGTGCGATCGCTTCCCAGTATGGCGACAACGGCTTTGAAGGGCAAATTAACCTCAACTTTCAAGGTAGTGTTGGGCAAAGCTTTGGTGCATTCAATATTCCTGGGATGATTCTTACTTTGTCCGGGGAGGCAAACGACTACGTAGGTAAGGGGATGAACGGTGGTGAAATTATCATCAAGCCTCCAGCTAATGTCACGTATGAGCCAGCACAAAACGTGATAATTGGCAATACCTGTCTCTACGGTGCTACTGGTGGTGTCTTATTTGCTAACGGCTTAGCCGGAGAACGTTTTGCCGTGCGTAACTCCAAAGGTACTGCGGTGATTGAGGGAGCAGGTGACCACTGCTGCGAGTACATGACTGGTGGTGTAATTGTTGTTCTCGGCAAAGTAGGGCGCAACGTAGCAGCCGGCATGACTGGTGGACTTGCCTACTTCTTGGATGAAGACGGTAGATTTCCTGAAGCAGTTAACCAGGAAATTGTCAAGCTGCAGCCTGTTATTGCACTCGCTGGCCAAAAGCAACTGCAAGAGTTAATTAGAACTCATGCGGAACGCACCAATTCACCTAAGGCAAAGATGATTTTACAACATTGGCAAGAATTCTTGCCCAAGTTCTGGCAATTGGTTCCGCCTTCTGAGGCTGACAGTCCAGAAGCTAATCCCCAAGCTGTAGAAGAAAAGCAGCTTGTTAGTTATTAGTCAATACGGTTCAACAGTAGGGTGGACATTGCCCACCCCACAAGAACATAAAGAGTGTGTTGCATTGCAATTAATAAGGGCACGGTGCTAACGTGCCCTTTGCAATTATCTATTAGCATTCCTGTAATTAACTATTGCTTTTTGGCTGTCTTCACATTTTTGTCTGGAGTCGGCGTTTGCTGTTTAGCTGTCCTCAGAATTTTGTCTTGAGCCGACGGTTGCTTTTTGGCTGTCGTCGCATTTTTGTCTTGATCCTGGAGTTCTAAAAGTTCTGGGATCGTTACAAAACGATAGCCCTGCTTCCTAAAGGTGCTAATAATTTGGGGTAAAGCCTCTACAGTGTGGGAGCGATTACCGCCACCATCATGCATGAGTACAATACCACCGGGTTTTGACTCTTTCATAATATTGTGAATTAACCTTGGCACAGGGGGACGGCTGTAATCTACGGAGTCAGCTGACCACATAATAACAGCGTATTTTTTGTTTTTGGCATAATCATACACCCCGTTGCGCAAGATTCCCCCAGGCGGTCGGAACAAATTTGTTTTAACGCCTGTAGTCTGATAAATCAAATTTGATGTACTTTCTATTTCAAAGGCGGCGGCTTGTGGATTTAGGTAATGATACCAGTGATGCCAAGTATGGTTGCCAAGTACGTGACCTTCAGCCACAAGCCGCTTTGCTAGGTCGGGATTACGCTTCAGGTTTTGCCCGATCTCAAAAAATGTCGCCTTGATATTTTCCTTTTTCAGGATGTCCAGTACTTGCTTTGTGCTTTCAGGCCAAGGACCATCATCAAAGGTAAGAGCAATCACTTTCTGTCCTGGAATAAGTTGTGCTTCGTCAATCGTTGCTCCTAGAAAGCGGGATGGCACAGCGTAGGAAAGACCCTTAGTTTTGGCTTCTTGCTCCCAACTTGTCAGCATCTGGGCCTTCAATTTCTCAACGCGCTGCTGAGTTTCAGTCTCAGCAGATCTATCCTTTAAGTCTATAGTCTGTTTGGTTTGAGCCTCAGACGCTTTTGGGTTGATGGGCAACATCAAGCCAATGCCAAAAGTGCTACATAAAGTAACCAGCGCAATTAATATTCCTTGCGGCGAAATTAACGACCTATTATTTTCCACCTCACATCTCCTTCATATGTCAAACCGTCATTTACGGATTTGACGGTACGTGATAACACAGTATTTGTAGATAATTGTAGATATTAGATACTTAACTAGCTTCTGAGCATCCTGAAAATTTAGTACAGATTAACAGATGTTTAGAAATTAGACAGACAGATTATACAGGTTTAAGAGCAGCTAGGATTGTATGGCTCTAGACCACGGCTACGACTAATAGTGTAAATGAGGGACAAATGCTTTGCCCATATAATATTAAGATTTGGTATTGTTTAATCTTATAAAATATTGATTTCATACTTAACAAACAGAATTATACTACTTACGGTTACTTTTTGGTAAAAAAGGATGTGATTTTTTTTACAAACAGACTATTGCTTTTGCCCTCTATTAACTAGCTAGACGCAAATCAACTCTATATAGTTTCGCACTACCTAAAAAAATGTCATATCCTATACTAATAAGTAAACTTAATTTATTCAATACTAGTACACGACGGCGGAGATAAAGCAACCATTCAGAATCATCGAAAAGCTTGCATCATAAG
>CAZZXJ010000324.1:0-7381 GCA_964657905.1 uncultured Stigonema sp. | reverse complement strand
TTAGTTAGTAGTCAGTATTCAAATATCGGTGATTTTACTGTGATTTCTGGCGCAATTCCCAAGGGAGCGATCGCTCCCTTGAAACTACTGAAGTCAAACTAATAGTTAATGGGACGACCCTGCACTGTCGGAGCCGACTTAACGCCTAGGAGTCGGTTGATTGTTGGCGCGATGTCAATATTGTGCACCTCATCTATAGTTCCTGGCTTAATGTCTGGTCCTGCCGCAAACAAAAGCGCACTCATGTCGGGTATGGTAGCGTCGTAACCGTGTGCGCCGTAGAAATTTGACACCGAAAGCACTGGAGTAGTGGAAGGTACATCTCCTAAACGTTGAACCACAGGACTTTGGATACCATCGAAGTTGTAGCCCTCATTCAAAAGCGCTAAAACATCGCCGCCATCTTGACCGATGAACTCGTTAGTACGTGTGCCGAATGAGGGGTTATCCACGTCATTCTGTATGGGTCGGCGATAAATCTTGTCAAACAGGGGTACGCTCTTTTTACCTTGCGTGTAGTTCGGGTTAGTGTCCACAGATGCTTTGAGCGTATCGACAATCCGCCTTTGCAGTGGTATGTACTCTTGGGGACTGACTGTACCGTCTGGTTCTCTTCCCTGTAAATTGATGTAGATATTAGTAGCAGGACCAGAGGTAACGGCTTTGACTTTATTTGGATCAAAGCCATTGTTCTTGAGGAGGTTATTCATATCCACTGATGTATGGAATGTAGAAAAACCGTGGTCAGAAACGACAATGATGTTGCTATTAGGTCTTCCATTACGATCAGTGCCGACTGCCTCAATGATGCGTGCGACAGCGTTATCAGCAACTTTGTAGGCTGTCTTCACATATTTCTGATAGCGAGCAATCTTTGCCTGGTCTTGACCGTTGCCAATGGTATTGGGATTTGTGGGATCAGTCGCTTGACGCGGGTCGGTGAGTAGAAACTGGTGTTCGGAACCGTCCGGTTCCTCAAAATAGAGCATGAATAAGTCTGCATCAGGGTTCTTGTTTATTGCTTGTAAAGCAACGCGGGTTTGGTAGTCCACAAATTTGTGAACTTGATCCTCGTAGGCTTCTTCCAGTTCAATGTCTGGAAAAGCATCTAATCCGGGGGCTAGCCGTTCAGTGAAGTAGTAGTCAGACTGATTAGCCCAGAAACCAACGTTGTTGTTGATGTCATCTACATCAGCTAGTACAGGCTGATTGCGGGGGATGTAATTGGCAGAGTAGCGGAGAATTCGGACACTGGAGAGATCAGGAGCAAGATTGCTGACGTAGAAGCCTGTTCCGGCTTTGTTAGAGCTACCTTCGAGATAGAATGGGCTAGAGGTTTTATCCTGTACCCGGACGTAGGCTGGGCCAGTTGACGGCAGGCTAAAAGGACCTGCTTTTATACCTTGATTCGTATCAAAAAAGACTAATGTATCGTAGTTCACGACATCGTCATTACTGGTATCTAGAGCAGCAACTTGAATTGTGTAGTTCACGCCACCAACAGTAAAGCTATCGAGCACTGTTGTCTTCTGAAGTAAGGGGCTGTAAGATTCTTTCCCTGCTGCTTTAAGTTGTTCAATTGTCGTATCGGGAGCCGCACTAAAATCTGTTTCGGTGAGACTGAATCCCTTCTCTGAAGCACCAGCGAAGGCTCCGAAGGGAACTGTATAGTCTACTGTCCGCCGACTAGCAGACTGAATAATTGGACTATTTGTGAGACCAGGGACTGTGATATCTGCCCCATCTCCTCCAGGGAATGTGGCAGTAACGACCTTCTTACCACTCGCCCGTAACGCGAGCCAAAGTGGCTGGGCAGTTGGCTTGGGACTTTCAGCAGGTCCTTGGAGTGAGTAACCACCAATTGGTGCAGCAAAACCACTGATAGTTTTGGTAAACGGGCTAGCAACTAGCTCAAAACTATTAGCGTCAATATCGGTATGGGCAGTGGTCGAGCCAGTGCCAATGGCAATGTGGCAGGCAGCAGTGAGTGATGGGGTGCAAGTTACATTCTGCCGCGCCACAACTCCTTTACTCTTAAGCAGCCCCAGACCTTGATTTGGGCTGAGTACACCATTAGCAAGATATTTATTTACCAAATATGGCGCTCCACCATCAAGTGAAATGAGAATCACCTTCGGGTGTGGACTCGTCGCTGTCGCTTTCCCCAGGAAACCCATAGAGGGCATGACTGTAATGAGGACGAATGTCACAAATGCAGCAGCGACCAAGGGGGAGAACCGCTTGATCAAGTGATGATTAACAGACCACCACTGCCACTGGAACACTTTTGCGACCAGGTTGGGGATAACACCAATACTTGCAAGATCTAAACGTAATCTGCTTCCTAGTTCTTCCTTCATTAATACCCCTATATTTATGCTGATATCAGTCAATGCGATACTTTACCAGCAGTAGGTTAATAGAAGGCTATGAACCTTATATGGAAGTATTAAGAAGTTGCCCCTTCATCAAAGCAAGCGGATTGGCGTGGCTAGATTCAGATCTTGCACCAATTAAAAACCTTCAATATCCCAGCTTTGCAGTCAGTTTTAACTTTAGAGACGCGATCAGTCGCGTCTCTACACAGCCAGTACTTTAGTTCAGGGCCATTTTTCGGGTAGGTGCAAGATGTGGCGCGAGGGAGAATGATTATCCGCTTCACTCACTTAGTTTCCACAACCGCAACCGCTGACATTCCAGGGGTAATTCGGGATTCATAACCCCGAATACTCTCAGGCTCAAATACAATTTTGACGGGAATTCGCGGTACATCATTACTCTTAGTGGAATTATCCGTTGGGACTTGGGCAAACTCGCCTGCCGAAGTGGGGGACATACTATCTACCTTGCCTTGGAACTGCCGACTGGGGAAAGCGGCAATTCTAATTTTTACCTTTTGCCCTGGCTGTATCTTTTCTAACTGAGTTTCCTTAAAGTTTGCAATAATCCAAGGATCGGGCTGTACTACTGTGATGAGGGTTTGCCCTGGTTGCACCAACTGCCCCACAGAGACGTTTTTACTACCAACTTTTCCAGAAGAAAGGGCAGTAATGTTGGTGTAGGATAGCTGGAGTTCGTCTTTTTGGACATCCGCCTGCTTTTGGGCGATCGCCGCCAGCGCTGTTTTGTACTGTTGTTGATTTATCTCCCTTTGCTGGTGAATAGCTTGTGCCTGTAGCATTCTATTTTCCATAGCAGCCTGTTTTGCTTGGGTATCCCTGTTGACTGGAACTGGTCTTGGAATCGCATTCATTGTCACAGCTTCGAGCTTTTTCTGTGCCAATGCCGCTTGCTGCTGTGCTAATTCCAGAGATGTTTTTGCCTGCACCAGAGATGCTTGATATTCGCGCTGATCCAGCTTCACCAAGACATCAGGTGGAGAAACCACTTGGTTATCATTGACTGTAACTGCGGTGACTATCCCCGATATAGGAGAAGTGACGTGGTAAATATCTGCGGTGATGTGAGCGTTATCGGTTTTCTGATATCTTTGGTCATACTGCTGGGTGTACTCCCATCTGCGATAAGCGTAAATACTTGAGGCGATCGCTCCTGCGCCTAACAACACACTTAATACCAATAATAACAATTTGGGTAGCAGATGGCGTCCAGATGGCGATCCAGGTTTGGGGACATCACTGTTGGAGTTTGTGGGAGTGATCGCTGCCATGTCTTGCTCTAAAACTGGAGTTTTTTGTTTCTCCAATTCTGCAACTTGGTGGGTCCGGTTGGAAAAATTTAGGCGTTTCATCGGCAACCTTCATCTAAGCAATAAGCAATAATGACTACTGTACCAAAATGCACTCAAAATACTCATAAGTCTTTTGAGTGCATTTTGGCGTCAAGCAAGAGTGACTGCTATCTACTGAAAAAGTGGGTGGGTGGTAGCTAAAGTGGTATCAAATTTGCTATTAATAGGTACTAAAGTACTACTTTATGGACGGACTGAAACACGATCAACAATCAAAGGAAAACTTACTCCTACCTTTCTATAGCAGTGATGCCCCTTTGAAAACGCTACTTTTGCTATATCGCCATGACTGGCATAAGCTGGCGTTGGCAATGCTGTACTATGTGATCAAATATAGTCCGGACTGGATTCGACCGGTTGTCATTGCCAACATTATCGATATTATTTCTCGCCCTCAACAACATACACTCGGACATCTGTGGCTGAATGGGGCTATCTTATCCTTATCTCTTGTACAGAATATTCCCATGCAGTATCTGTACATCATGACCTTGAGTGCAGTAACTCGTCAAATGGAAACGAGGTTACGCGACTCTTTGACACGCCAGTTGCAACAGCTTTCAATCGGATTTTACAAGCAACGCAGTACGGGAGTTCTGCAAGCTAAGCTTTTGAGGGATGTGGAAGAAATTCAGACACTTGCCAATCATATTTTTCAGTTTGTGCCTTCAGCGTTATTGACCATTCTAGTCGCCGTTACAGTCACTGCCACACGCGCCCCTTGGTTCTTGCTCTTCTTTGTGGCGACAGTTCCGGCGGCAGTGCTTTTAGCGCAGGTACTGAAAGCACCGATTCAAAACAGCAATCATACTCTGCGCCAACAAAAAGAGGTTATGTCCGCTCACTTAATTGAGATGATTAAGCTAGTGCCAGTAACACGGGCACATGGGGTTGAAGAAACTGAAATTCAACGGACACAGCAGCGTCTGTACTCTGTGGAAAAGGCAGCAATGCGGCTAGATGGCATTAACGCCCTGACTGGTGCGTGTAGTTGGGTTACCATCCGCCTGTTCAATACAATGTGTTTAGTAACTTCTGCCTTTTTGGTTTACACTGGGCAAATGGATCTGGGGGTTGGTGATGTAGTACTGCTCACAGGTTATTTTGATACATTAGCCAACTCCGTTTTACAGATACTTGCAGTATTGCCGCAGATTGGTACGGGTTTTGAGTCACTTCGGTCAGTCGGTGAAATTTTAGAGAGTCCTGACCTAGAGATGAATCAGGGTAAGCGCCTAGTCAGCCAAGTTTCGGGAGAGTTTTTCTTTGATGGTGTCAGTTTTATCTATCCCAATCACGAGCGTCCAGCAATTGATAATATTTGCCTAAAAGTTAATGCTGGCGAAACCATTGCCATTGTAGGACCTTCAGGAGGCGGAAAATCTACCCTACTGAATCTTGTCATTGGTTTTATTCGCGCAACAAAAGGACAGATTCATCTCGATGGTCAAGATATGAACACTTTGGATTTGAGAACCTATCGTTCGTTTGTATCGGTAGTCCCCCAGGAAACAATTCTTTTTGAGGGCACTATCCGGGAGAATATTCTTTACGGTTCAGTTGGGGTGAGCGAACAGCAATTACAACAAGGCATACTCGATGCTAATGCTGATGAATTTATCTTCCAATTACCCCAAGGACTTGACACCCTCATCGGTGAAAACGGTACAAAACTCTCAGGTGGTCAACGCCAGCGCCTCGCCATCGCCCGTGCGTTAGTTCGCAATCCTAAAGTGCTGATTTTGGATGAAGCAACGGCTTCGGTAGATACTGCATCGGAAGCCTTGATTCAGGAGGCACTTGAACGCCTGATGAAGAATCGCACAACTTTTGTAGTCGCCCACCGACTGTCCACAATCCGTAACGCTGACCGAATTGTTGTCTTGGATGGAGGGCGGATTGTGGAAATTGGCAATCATCACCAGTTACTGCAACACTACAATGGCTTATATGCACGTCTGATTGCATTACAAACATAATGGAGCTTAATACAAAACCCCGGTAGAAGCCGGGGTTTTGTATTAAGACATCCTTGCACGCTTATTTATACAATACTCCAACCTTCAATATATATACATGCCAAAATGCCAACTTTTGGTATTTTGCTGATGGCGAAAAAGCTAAGTTGCCCAAACTGGGGTCATGGGACGGGCAGTGGTAATCGCGTGAAAAAATGCGAATAGTCTGTGGCTAGCTCGACGATGTTCTAGGTATCGCCGCACATCAAAAAACCGTGATTCTCTATCTATGACATTTTCTACATCAGCAGCTATCTTCAACCTATCTTCATTTAGATAACATTCAGTTAAGAATAACATTTTCTCAACATTTATTTCGGTAGTTTCCCATTGGATATCTACAGAAATCTCGTAATTCTTTTCTAGCGTTCCGCCACGGTAAATAGTTTGTGCGATCGCGTTTCCCATAAAGTATTTAACTTTATGGATATCAGCCAATCCTATCAAATCATCGGCAAATGCCTTTAACCCAAGCTGTCGTCGGAATAAGCAATCAATGATTTCATATTTACTGTTATCTTTAAATACTCTGACCACAACCGCCGCAAAACCTTCGATATCGGCATAACATCCGATGATGTTTTTACTCTCTTCACCGTGTAAAAACCAGATATCCATTACACCCCCACGCTCATTATTGAAAGTGAACTCAGTTTATTGGATTTTACAGCATTTCTTAAGTAAAGATACCACATTGTAGGGGCACGGCACTGGCGTGCCCCTATAAACAGAAAATAGCTGTGAAAGCGAGACTAAGTAGCATAAAACACCATGCCAGTACTGTATCAGGTTCTGTCGCATGGCATGAATTGTGTAATTGAAAAATTCCGTGGGCATGGGGTTCCCTATGCCCACGCTTGCGACTACGAGGGAGGCGTCGATTCCTCCCACCCCTACAATTTGTCTGTAAGGTGCCGTTTTCTTTGACGTACCTACGACTCTCTCGTAACCTCTTGACTTCTTAAGAAACTCGCTATCCTAGAGGGAGAACAGGACGACATTTAAAACATGAGCCTTAAATCCTTTCAATTTAATCTGTCTAATCTCCGCCTTTGGCTCACCCTGTTAGCTGTTATATGGTTGCTGGGGTCATTGGGCTTGGGCTGGTTGGTTAATTCCGTGGTGATTATTGTTGGGCTACTGTTGTTAGCACCTATTCTCGTATTTTTTGGGTTTCGCTGGTGGTTGCAACATAACTTGGTCAACGACCATTGCCCCGTCTGCGGATATGAATTTAGTGGTTTAAATCACACCCAGTTGCAGTGTCCTAACTGTAATGAGCAGTTGTTGGTGCAACAAGGTCATTTTCGACGCTTTACACCAGAAGGCACAATTGATGTGACAGCAGTTGAAGTACAAGCCCAATCACTGGAAGATTAGTCAATAGTCAAAATAATTCAGAACGCGATAATGACGTTCGTGCCTCGTTCGCCCTTGGCGTCTCCCTTTGGGAGAAGATCGCTGACGCTCGTTCCGACGCCGGAGTACCGGAAGATCGCAACGCTTACGCTAACGTAATTCGTAATTATTACCCCATGCATAAATGCCTTCACAAGCAGTAAAGAAGATCTCGCTTTTTTTCTTTTTCATAATTAAAATTAGTTGCTCTGTC
>CAZZXJ010000323.1:0-7390 GCA_964657905.1 uncultured Stigonema sp. | reverse complement strand
GAGACCCGATCTGGCACTTCGTGCCGCAACGCTTACGCGTCTCTACATTCTTTTTCGGAGCGGTCTAGTTGGGTATTCTGTGCGACTGGCGGATGAATAAATGGGTTGAAGCACGGAGCCAAATTGGAAATTTGGTGATCAACACTCTTGTGGCGGGTTTGAATCCCCCACGAAGAGTGTTCTGACTTCTTCTTCAACAGGATAAAATACCATACCCGCAGCTAAGCCGTATAAATATAATCTTTTATGAATTTTGTAAAAATGCAGTTGAGATGTTAAGGTAAGTTGGAAATTGGCAAGAGAAAGGCATAAAAAAACCTCAGTATCGGCAGGTGCTGTAGAGTTCTTAATCCCATCTGCTAGTCATAAGCTTCAGTTTGTTGTTTTTTTTTTGGAGGAAAAAGTTATGAAAGCTTTTAAATATATTTCGATGGTGTTGGTATTGTTAGCAAATCTCGTATTTGCTCAACCTTCATTTGCCGACGCACCCAAATTTACTAAAAACCCTGATTACATAGAGTTAACTAAAGAAATTAAGAAGTTGCAGACAGCGAAGGATTCACAAGCTCAACTAGAGGGTTCTACGCCAGAGCAAATCGAAAATAAACTCCATGTGTTGGAGTTTCAAAAATATGCTTTTGAGTCGGGGATTAACTGGAGTCAGTGTCAGAATCAGACAGGACATACTCTGGCTGTTTATGGACCAAATCCCAATGAAGAAGAAGATGATGATTCCTCCTCTGGGGCTGCACTGTATTTTTTGGCTGATGGTCAGATAACTGAAAATGAATGGGATTGTCAGGGAGTTTATCTACCAAATGATGTTAAGTCGAACACTTTAACCCCTGACGGACAAAATCAAGTATTAACGGGTGGTGTTGCTGTCAAGATACCTAAAGGAACTAAATTAGTCGTTAGGACAAATCAAGATACCGGGGCCGTGGAATTCAATATACCTGTTATTCAGGTCTTGAAACCTGGTGAACTAAAGTGGTTTATACCGAATGTTCCCCAGGCAGTGGTAGATACACGAGTCACCAATGCACCTACCAATAACTCTTGAATAAGAAGTAGTCAGGAGTCAGGAGTCAGGATCAAAACCCCGGTTTCTCTTACCTTGTTGAGAATGGTGCAACATATCATAAGTACGTATGCAAAAATATTTATGTCCGCCGCGAACGAAGTGAAGCAATCCCAAACCCCTGCGATTGCTTCATTCCGCCTCGCTCCATTCGCGGCGGACATTGTATATTTAATTTTGCATGACTACTTATCAGTCTCCTGACTCCTGACTTCTGTCTTCTGACTCCTTTTATTGTGTTTCTTCAGGACTTAATGTAATTTCACTCACAGGCTGAGCAACATTTCCGGCGCTGGCTTTAGTCAAATGCGGAAGGAGGATCAGACTAACGCCAATAGCCCAAGCAACTGTTACCATCCAGCCTGCCAGAATGTCACTGGGAAAGTGAACTCCCAAGTACAGTCGTGTCCAGCCAATAGCCACTACGAACAAGCTGCCAACAATCAGAACCAACCAGCGCCAAGCGCTACCCCAAGTCAAAATTAGCAAAGCTGCAAACAGCGCCATACTTGTCATTGAATGACCACTAGGAAATGCATAATCCAATTCGGGAGTGGGTGAATCCCACAGGTGGGGACGTACTCGATGCATTAATTCCTTGGCTGTAAGGTTGATAATATTGCTTCCTAGCACTGTGGTGAGTAAATAGGTAAGCGATCGCCACCGTCTTAGGAGCAAAAATACCAGCCCGATGATACAGACAACGGGAAACACAACCCGAAATGACCCAAACTGAGTCAGTGTCCGTGCAAAAACATCCAGTTGCACCTGTGATGTTTTATGAATTGCCACTAGGATGGGTACATCCCACGGGAAACCGCCTTGATTCTGCCAGACCTGGACTGCTAGCAGCCCAAAGATTTGCAGAGGTAAATAAACGCCTATGAATAGCAACAGCAGAGAACGCCAATTGGCAACAAGCAGTTGCTGGAAAAAGTTGAGAAAAGACTGAAACAGCTTACCCAGATCAGTTTCAAACATTCCCAAAAGCCTTACAAGAGTGTGTACACCTAATTAAAAACCACTTAGGGCGGATCTCAATACGGTTCGGTTAAGAGTTGTGGGTGAAAATTATATAGGTGTAGAGACGCGACGCAAGTCGCCTCAACGGGGGGAATGCCCGCACGGCGCTGGCTCAAATTTCGCGTCTCTATCGGTATATATAGCGGTTTGCGATTCAGTGAGGTACATCGGGTAGGGGCGCTCCTGCCGTTCGCCCCTACGTTGTGGGTGTACTTCATCCCGTTGAAATCCGCTATAAATTATCTTATCCGAACCGTATTGGAACACCCATTTGATCATTTGACACAGGAAGAATGAGGGCTGAGGATTACGGTTGTCCAAACTTACTTGATATTAAGCTGGACTGTACTCAATGTTTTAGTTAAACTACGGTAAGATTATCGGAATAATGCGTTTATCATAGAGATAAATGTACTAACTGACTTCCGGTTTGAGATCAAGCAGCATAGTACTCAGCATCAGGACAGCATCATGAACCATTCATTACTACCACTGTTCAGCTTCTTTGTTGGTATCGTCGTTGGTTTAACGGGGATTGGGGGCGCGTCTCTGATTACGCCAATGTTGATTTTTATTTTCCAAGTTCCACCTGCGATCGCCGTGAGTTCTGACGTTGTAGCGGCTACATTGATGAAATCTGTTGGCGGCTTCCAACACTGGCAACAGAAAACCCTTGACCTGAAGGTGGTTCAATGGCTGGCATTGGGGAGTGTTCCTGGCTCATTGTTTGGGGTAGGAATTTTGTACCTCATCAAACGAACAGGAGAAGATCACCTCAATAACATCCTGCTGGAAATGGTTGGGATGATGATTCTATTGGTCACGTTGTTGGCGCTGACACAATTGCTGCTATTTACTTTTTTCCCCGAGTTAAAGTTCCCCGAACTGCCAAAGTTAGACTTAGAAACCAAGTTGGGTCGTGTTCAAGCAATGTGTGTGGGAGCGGTTTTAGGCTGTTTGGTAGGTCTAACCAGTGTGTCCTCTGGTTCGATGTTCGCATTGGTGCTGATTGCCTTTTTCCACCTGGATACTCATAAACTAGTGGGCACAGATATTTCACAGGCAGCAATTTTATTAACTTTTACCTCCCTTGGACACCTCACCCTAGGCACAGTTGATTGGAGTCTGGTCTTGCCGATCTGGTTAGGTTCTGTGCCTGGAGTGTTAGTAGGTGCTAAGCTCTGCCAGATAGCACCTCAACGCCCACTTCGGTTTATCATTTATACAATCTTACTCATGGCAAGTTGCAAGTTAGTTTATTAGGAAGTAGTCAGGAGTCAGGAGCCAGAATGAACTGGTTAATCACTGCAATTAGCACAGGGGTAGTTGCCTTTAGTGCCACTAACATCGATGATATCGTCATCCTGTTGCTGTTTTTTTCTCAGGTGAATGCTACCTTCACTCCTAAGCACATCGTTGCAGGTCAGTATCTAGGTTTCACAGCACTAGTTCTTACCAGTGTTCCCGGTTTATTTGGGGGATTAATCGTACCGCAACATTGGGTTGGATTACTTGGTGTCATCCCAATCGCTATAGGCATCAGCAGTTTAATTAATCAGGAAGAAGACTCATCAGAGGAAGTTAAGGAAGAAACAGAGCAATCTAAGGACTCCACCATTGCTAGTTTTCTTTCTCCCCAGACTTACAGCGTGGCAGTTGTCACTGTTGCTAATGGTAGCGACAACATTAGCGTCTACGTGCCGTTATTTGCCAGTAGCGATTTAGGAAGTTTTTTGATAATTATAGTCGTCTTCTTTTTATTAATAGGAGTTTGGTGCTACACAGCATACAAACTAACCGATAAAAGAGTAATAACTGATTTTCTGACTCGCTACGGCAATCAGGTTGTGCCTTTTGTTTTGATAGCATTGGGTGCTTTTATTGTCTTAAAAAGTGGAGCTTTGAGTCCAATAAAGCTAGTTGCTAGTTGTCTATGTTTGATAGTTATTGTGAGAAATAATGAGCATTCGCATGAAATAGAAGAAAATTAAATTCGGATCTAGCAGAACATATTTGAAGCCACAAGAAAAGGTGTTCTAGAAACCCAGCTTCTCCAAGCAACCGGGTTTCTATACTTAGCAATGCGTTATTTTTTTAATCACTGAATGGTGAATCCTTCGGGTCTGATTGCGTCTTCCAAATCAGCCCCTTGTAGATTTGCCCCCTCTATGTTCGCATTTGTTAGATTTGTCTTCTCTAGGTCTGCCTTCTGTAGGTTTGCTGCTTGCAGGTCTGCGGCTTGCAGGTTTGCCTTCTCTAGGTCTGCATCAAATAGGTTTGCTTTGTGCAGGTTTGCGTACGCTATGTTTGCCTTGCCCAGATCTGCTCCCTGTAGGTTTGCTGCTTGCAGGTTTGTTTGCTGTAAGTTTGCCCTCTCTAAGTCTGCATTTTGCAAGTTCGCACCCTCCAAGTTTGCCGATTGCAGGTTTGCCCCCTTTAAGTGTGCCCCAATTAGGTTACAGCCGACACATTCGTTGGTTTGTAATAAATGTGTAACGTTTGTTGTTACAGATATGGGCAATGCTGCCGGAGATATTACTGGTGCTGGTGTGGATTGGGTGGGTATGGATGATGTTTGTGATTGAGCCGTAGCACTGGGTTGGTCAAGCAGAGAAAATCCCGCTACAAGTACTAGAAATACTGCGGTTACGATCCAGTAAGTTAATTTTTTTGCATTTGGTTTATTCATTAGTTTCTCCGTATGATGATTTGCATTTAAACAAAGTGCTTAATATTTACTTTAAATAAGTTGATTGATTAGAGCAAATATTATTTTTATTCAAAGTCATAAATAAAAGTGATTAAAAAATCTTTGATGATGAGAAATGAGTTGTTGAATACGGGTATGCTGTCACCCGATCCAAAGTAGGCACTAAAACCTTTATAATATAAACTTTCTCATCCAAAAACATGTCCAATTTAGGAAACATCCTACTTGTTAGCATTTCGCTGGGCTTAAGTAACTTCGCGGCTGCTATTGCTATTGGTATGAGTGGTGTTGACAATAAGACACGGATTAAGACAGCAGTGGCTTTTGGTCTTTTTGAAGCGGCTATGCCAATCATTGGACTTTTAATTGGTCAAAAGGTTGCTTTTTTAATCGGACACGCTGGCAATTCTATAGGAGCCTTATTACTAATCCTGACTGGAGCTTACACTATATATTCGTCAATCAAGAGCTATTCACGTGAAGTAACAAGACCTAGAGAGCCAAGAATACAACAGTTTAGGCAGTTACTCATTGCGGGTTTTGCACTTAGTATTGACAATCTAGTGGTTGGCTTTGCTTTGAGCCTATACCATGTTTCAATTATTTTGGCGGCCGGCATAATCGCATTCACAAGTCTTACTATGTCATTGATAGGTTTGGAGTTAGGGCAGCGTCTTGGTGAAAAGTTTGAAAGGTGGAGTGAACTAATTGGAGGCGTTATCCTTATGCTTGTTGGCTTGACTATAGGTTTTGGCATATTGTGAGGTACCCAACGTCCTCATTGACCAGAGAAAACATCAGTGCAAGTGCAAGATTTAAATTAACCCTATGATTGTCACTCTCGCAGGAGTATAATTAAGGCGGAGCCGTAAGCAGTACAAGTTAGCCATTCAACACTAGTATTTAAAAGCACGGATTTTACGCAAAAATTTACTTGAACAGCTATTTATTACACAGCGATCGCAGAAGTTTTCGGTCTACTGACACTTGGTAGTGTTACTTATTTTACAAGACATTCAACGCCTGAGAGAACTGGCACTTAGTCTAAATTTTACAATAGTTCTTTACCCCAGTTACTAAAACTGGGGTTTTTATTGAAGCCCCTGAACGGTTACCTCTATTATGCTAGTGAAAACTAGTGAAAACAGAACCAACCTATTCTGCCTTTGTGTCCGAAACTATTTTGACGGGAACATCCTTGACACTTTTCCATGATTGCTCTGGGCTAGTACGATATTCATAAGTAGCCTTTGACTCATATCCTGACAAGTTAATGTTCAATTTGACATTGGGGGGAATTACTGGACCTGGACTTCCGTGTTTGGGGAACTGAACCGATGGAAAACCAGTAAGGTTAAAACTGATTGGATGGGTATCATGGATAATAAAAGGTGCGATAGTGTAAACTCCCTCCAAATTTGTCTTTATATGTAAAGGCGGATAAACGGCTTGAGTGATTTTCCCAAAGCCTTCCACAATACATTTCCCGTTATTGTTAGATGAGTCTAAAGTCAATTTCACTGTAAATAAAGGCGCACCCGGCTGTTCAGTACCAATCTTTAAGTTATACACAGCCGATTTACAAGTTTCTTGGTAACTACTTGGTTGGGCATTGGCTGGATTATTAATACCAATCAAACTAGATAAGCCAATAATGGCAGCCAAGCTATATGATTTTTTGTTCACGAAATTTACTTTGTTTGGTTTACTCTAAAATCTTAGAGAGTGTTTGAAAAGTTTTGAAGAGTTAAATTTTATGCCAATCGCCTCAGCATGATCCGGATCATGGCAAGGTAAATAAATGTCTCCCCTTTTTTTCTTGATAATTCCCCATCTAGTCTCAAGCTTATTGATTATGATTATTAGTATTATTTGTTCTCAGGAGAGGTCGCTTATTATAAGTATTCAAGCGAACATGATATGAAACAATAATTTCGTCATCCCTACCGAGGCTAAATGAAAGAGTATCGCGCTACGCCGGTAAGGTTAAAACTGATTACACGGGTATCACGCACTAAAAAAGGTAAGACTTTGTAAGATCCCTCCAAATTTGTTTTTATATCTAAAGGTGGATAAACGCCAGAGTAGCTCTGCTACAACGATTTACACATCAGTATACCATTTTGGTTTTCAATACCATAGTGACATAGCTTAAAATCTAGACTACTTTCTCTCGGTTGACCATGAATATCTTTACAAGTACCAGTCAAAATACCGTCCTTTACAGACTTATTTTCACAAGTAGCTTGGTAGGTTCCTAATGGGAGTTGGTTGGAGTGTGATGTAAAATAATAAATTAATGCTCCTCCTCCAAGAAAGACTACAAGACCTGTAACTGCTACAATAATACTTATACCTCTACCAAAAATTGAACCATTTGTTGAAACTTCAGTTAAAGTAAAATTTTGAGTATTTGAAATATTTGAATAATTATTGCTTAGCTTTTGGTTACAATGGAGTTTTGCTGCAATATCACTTAAAATAAGCGCATATTGTTCTGAGTGAGAAAAAATAGGAAATAGTTCCAGACAACAGAGTTTACAAAGAGCTTCTTTATTACTTATTTCATTTAAGTA
>CAZZXJ010000322.1:0-7408 GCA_964657905.1 uncultured Stigonema sp. | reverse complement strand
TGCGCTTTATAAGCTAGTCACAGCAAAGCTTTGAGATTTTTCGGAGATGTCTAATGGTGATGCCTGTGGCAAGCAGCTACGGCAACGAGAGGCGCGTCTATACATTGTCAACACATGAAGGCAGTGTGCAACGGTGAAAGTGAAGTAGAAATTAGCTATACAACTAACAAATTTCAGGTTAAATATGACAGCCCAAATTCCCGACACATTTCTATATAATGGCGAAGAATACTCATTAATTGCTTTGGATGGTGAAAGATTAATCACACCTCAAGACTATGGTATGCAACCAGCAAAGCTTCATACAGCTTGCTATCGTGGCTTTTACTCTACCTATGAAATTACCAGTGAAGCTTTGTTTTTGATAGAAATGACTATTGGTGAAGTTGAAGAAGGCTATCAGCCAATACAAGATATCCTTCCAACTATGCCTGATGAAAACAGCTACAATTATCCGACTTATAAAGGACTCAAGTTACTTACCCCATTTACTGGAAAAATCAGGCTTGGTAAAGACTTTATTCAAGACCTATATATTCACATGGGTTACCAGAAGTCTACTGCTTACGAAACGCTTCTAGAGTTCACTTTTGATGCAGGCAAGCTAGTATCTAATCAAGACCTTTCAGCAAGTAATGCTAAAAAACGAGATGCTTTAATGTTTAAAATTGGCAGGATTGTACAAAGTATAAGAAAAAAAATTTTTCAGACATAAAACTTGAGTAATGGTTGACAAAGAAAATGCAACGGAAGTATTCTCCTTACTCTGCTCGTTAAAACTAATAGGATTGACAAGTTTAGATGAAGATAGAGTTGTCTATTCATACCTATTTAAGTAGCGATCGCATCTATCCTCAGAAAAACCGTAATCTGGTGGGAGAATGATAGTTTTTACAATTAACTGGGTATCTTAATAATAAGAACTTTTTTGTACTTAACTCTTATGAAATATTGTTGCGACCAAGCAAGAGACGAACTTTTATTGATGATGGGAGGTGGAGCCGCCACTGGTGTAGCAGGTAGTATTCCTATTATTGGTGCGGGAGTTTTTAACGCCAGTCTCACTGTTGTCCAAGCTGCTGTCGTTACCCGTATTGCTCAAGTTTATAACGTAGACATCATTGCCGCCGGAGGAGCAGGAGCCTTAGCCGGAGCGATTATTGCAGCTGGTGGGGGACAGTTACTTGCTAGAGTAGGCGGTACAATTGCAGGTTTTATTCCTGGGATAGGCGGACTGGTGCAGCCTGCGGTTGGAGCGGCTGCGGTGAAGGCGTTTGGTGAAGCTGCGATCGCTTACTTTGAAAGTATGCATCCTAACAAGATTTACAGCCCTCGTTAGAGCTATGTTCAGCTTGATCACAAACTTTCAAAAAATGACCTAACAATGAGGATTTTTGCCCGAAGTGAATCAGCTCGCATAGTAGCTCTACTAGACAAATAATTAAAAAAATTTATGAAACTTTTTCAACAATCACCATCACTTAAAATAGCATTTCAAAAACAAGTAGATACCAAAAAGTCTGCTAAACATCAAGAAATTCATGACTTCCTAGGTGACAGCGTTTTTGGTGCATTAGGTTCAGTATTTTATGAAATAAAGCAAGCTAAAAATGAATTGAAAGGTAGTGCAGGTGAATGGGGTGTTTCAATGTTACTCAACTATTTTCCCGATAGCTGGGTCATGTTTAAAAATGCTTTGATACCTACTTTTTCAAGGACTTTAACAGAAATAGACGTTTTGATTATTGGTGCAGGTGGTGTCTTTTTAATAGAAGTCAAAACCTGGAAAGGATCACTGAGTGCCTACAAAGACAAGTGGAAACGTCGAGAGGGTAATTTCTGGACGCCAATTGACAGCAGCCCAACCTCTCAAAGCGCCTACCATCAAAAAATGTTTACTCAGTGGATTACCTCTGCTGTCCCTAATCTTCCTAAGAATTTTATCAATGCTCCTGTAGTTTTTCCCATAGCTAAGTGGATAGGCACAACTGATTGCTCAGTTCCTGTGTTACATGGTGTTAGAGAACTACTACAGATGATAGGCAGTTCTCCTGAATGTTTAACCTCAACACAAGTGCAGGAAATAGCTCAAGCGGTTCAAAGCTTAACAGTCTCTGAAAATACGACTCCAAAGCTAAAACCTATCAAGCGACAAAACTTTACAAATTAAGGCTTTTAAATGAAATCTGCCAAGCACTACAATTGGTTACAAATTGTAGAAGGTTGCTCAGTAGCTAGTTGTATTGCTGGTTCAATCGCATCAGTCGTTTATCAACAACTGGCGTATGCATCCGCCCCTTTAGCTGTTGCGCTGTCACTGAATTTAATCAATAGGTCAAGATTCCTTTCTCAGATGCGGCAGCAAACGAGAAGTGCAATGGTTGACGTGCATCGTTCTGTTGAATCCCTGGATCAGAAGGTTCAAGCCTTGCCAACCAAGACCACAGATGATTCTATAAATAAATCATTATTTCAACTACAGCAAACGATTGAGACGCTCACAGGACAGTTTAATGCTCGACCAGAAACACAAGAGGTGGAGCAGTTGGGTAGAGCGATCGCCCAACTTGCCAATCATTTAAATATCTTGTCATTACGTTTTGACAGTCGAACTACTCCTAAAGAAATTGATACAAGTAAAATAGAATCTGAAATTACAACTCTTGGTAATCAGCTAAATGTTTTGGTAAAGCAGGTTAATGCTAAACCAGAGGCACAGGCGCTTGAACAGTTAAACAAAGTTCTCGAAGAGGTACAGCAGAAAACAAAAGCACAAATCCAAGGCTTAGAAGCTAACCTGCGAACTTTTGACCTCAACCGAACTAGTAGTAACACTGCCATTAATAGCAATATTGCCAGACTTCAAAATCAAACAGATCAGTTGAGTCAGCACAGACAGGACTTACCTCCACCCTTTGACCCCAGTCCACTAGAGGAGCGAATTGCCCAACAAGAGCAGAGCTACCACAATATTGCTACTCAGTATAATCGTGTGGTGCAAGTTATACAAACAGAAATAACAAAAATACGCCAGTCCATAGCCACTGTCCAGGACAGTGCCGCCACTGCTATTGTTGAAGCTCGCTCCTCATTTTTAGAGGAAATAGAATCCCTACGTGCCAGACTTGATGCTTTGCCAACTCCTACTGACCTCACTCCAGTAGAGGAAGCGATCGCACTCTTGAGAGTCAAAGTACAGAATATTGATACCCTGACTACCCAACTTCAAACGGAGCTACAAACTCAGATTAATGGCATCCATCAGCATATACAAAATTTATCGCCACCTTTCGACCCTAGTGGATTAGAGC
The DNA here is from genome assembly GCA_964657905.1 of uncultured Stigonema sp. Lineage (GTDB taxonomy): Bacteria > Cyanobacteriota > Cyanobacteriia > Cyanobacteriales > Nostocaceae > Stigonema. The sequence goes on along the minus strand of CAZZXJ010000322.1, from coordinate 4,097 downwards.
AGCGAATCGGACAACAGGAACAAACTTATGTGGAATTGTTACAATCACAGTTAGTAAATTACACCGAATCAATAACCGCCACTGCCATTGCTGAAGTCAGCCAGCGCAGAAGAGAGGAAATTGAAACCTTAAAGTTACAGATACAGGCAATTGACCTTAGTACCATCAAGGAGCAGTTATCTGAGCTAGAGAGGAAAAATCACCAACTTTCTCAAGATTATGTTCAGCGTTTAGTCCCAGCAGTCAAGGGTTTACGCTCAGACAGAGCATCGACCCAGGAGGCGATCGCACATATTTCTCACCAATTCGCGACTTTAGAGCTAAAACTCAACAATCTGCTGATTCCTACTGAAGCAGTGGATTTTAGCGAAATAGAACAGGCGATCGCAAGCCTGAAGTGTCAGTTGGGTGACTTAACTCAGCAGTTCAATACCCGTGAAGAACCTACAGCAATTGAACGTTTAGAGGGAATGATTGCTCTAGCTATTCAACGCCTCGATAACCTACCTCCTCTACCCGAACCTGTTGACTTCAGTGAGGTAAAAGAATTAAAAACAGAGGTTGAACAACTAGACCAAAGGCTTCAAATCGTCAGTCGCTTGGACTCTGAAATTGACTCACTTCGACAGGTTTTAAGTCAAATAAATGAAATCCAACAGCATTTGAATGATCTAGATATCAGTTCTGGCGACCTTCACGATTACGCCCGACGGCTAAAAAATGAAGTGGAAGAGCGAACTACTCAAATTCATTTGGCAACAGTAGAACTTGACGAGCGTATTCAAAGGCTGCTACAAATCCCAGAGCAGTTGGAGGCAGTAGAGCATCTGTCTGCTGGGCTAGATAAACGGACTCAGAATATAGCCCAAATCGAACAGCAATTAGAATCAGTACAGCGTTTAACTGCTCAACTGGATGAAAAAACTGGGTATTTGCTGAATAATACCCGCAACCAGGATGAGATGCAGCAGCAACTGACTAATTTACAGCAGTTAATAACCGAATATGCGAAGACAGAAGATTTAGAGGGCATATTAGGCGGGCTTCGTGAGGAACTCTCAGGTCAGGTTGACCTAACTGTTGAGAAGCGGGTGGGTGAGCTTAACCAGCTGCTGAAGGAAATTCAACCAGCTTATGAGTATAAGCTTGTGTGTGACCGCTCTGGCAGTCGCGATATGTTGATGGAAGCGTTGAACAAAGTTCAGCAGCGGTTAATAATGGTCAACCCGTGGCTTTCTAACAATGTTATTACCACAGATGTGTTATCCAAGTTTAGGCAAATTCTCAATCGACAGGGAGAAATTTGTATTGGATGGGGTAATCTTTATGATACTGAAGGGAAATTTTACCCTACTCGAATAATCAGACAGCAGTTTCTCCAATCTGTTCCCAAGAATTTGGAGTGGAAGTACAATGCATTGCCTAAATTGCAAGAGTTGGAGCGCGATTACTCTGAATTGTTTCATTTAAAATTTTTAGGAACCCATGAAAAGTTTCTGGTTTGCGATCACTCATGGGCTATGCTAGGCAGTCACAACTTTTTAACTTCTGGAAATAAGAGCACTGAACGTGAGGTGGGGCTGCAAACTAATGACCCCCGCATCATTGCAGATTTGATTTTACGGTTTGACAATGCTAGGGATTTGGAAGAGGAAGGGTAATTGCGATCGCACCCCCATTTTCATACAGCCATTGTCCAATTTTGAAATGGTGTATATTATCAATAAAAAGTTCTAATTCTCAATAATAGCCCCAAACTTTGTTGCGCTCGCCACTCCCCACAGTTGCAAACCAGCACCTTAACGCAACTACAGTTATTAAGTATTTTTTTATACATTTTAAATATAAGACCCTAGATACATATTTCCTACAGAGTATAAATATACTAGTAATTTAAGCTTTTATTTCAAAATTACCTCAGTATATTTTCTGTTTAAACTTGTGTGTTTTAATAACTAAGATAGTCGCATAGGTAGATCAATTGCGTTCGTCAGTTAAGCAGTATAGCAACCGCCAAGGCGGTTAGGACGCAAAATGCAAGACATCCTCAATGGCATCTCGTAAACAATCAAACTGCTCTAGTTTTTTGCGTATTCGACTTTTTAACCAAGACCAGCATTTCTCAATCTTGTTGAGGTCTGGAGAATAAGGCGGTAGGTACAGCAGTTCACACCCCGCATCCTGAATCAATTGTTGAATGCGCCCACCTTTATGGAATGTGGCATTATCCATCACTACAACCTGTCCGGGTTTGAGTGTTGGAAGCAAACAAGTTTCCAGCCAAGTCTCAAACACTGTTCGATTACATGCCCCTTCCACAGTGAAAGGAGCTATTAGATTTTGGTTACATAGTGCCGCAATCATGTTTATCCGCCCCTCACGTCGCCCTGATTTTAGTGCCTGAAAGCGCTGCCCTAATTCAAGTCCAACCGTAATCATACACGTCTCGGCTATCCATCCGGTGACTCATCAAGGTAGACGATTTTCTCCGAGGGTAGGGTGGACAACTAACTGCGTTATGAACGCCTGTCGTTTGTCTTCATCGCGCTCACGGTAGCCGTAAGTCTTTTTTTTCGAGTGAAGCCAATTTTATTCAATGCCCGTGAGATAGTGCGATCGCTAATCTGATCATCCCAAAGTTTTGCCATCTCGACTTGGGTTTTATCCCCATGAGATGATGCGAATTCGCGGAATTTTTCCCAGTCAGTAATTTTATGACCATTGCCAGGAGGCTTATTGGGCAAGGCTTGGAAGTCCCCAGTTTCGCTTCGTCGCTTCAGCCATAAGTCTATGGTGTTGCGACTGATATTAAACACAAGACTTGCTTCACTTTTCTTCAAGCCATCCTCCTCGATCACTTGGATAACCTTTTGACGAAGGTCGTAACTGTAGGGTTTGGGCATATGTATAATGATCGCGCTCCGCAGAAAAAAAAGGGACTACTACTAGTTTATGCCCAAACCGCCTTGGCGGTTGCTATACTGTACACCTTACGCCAAAGGGATGACTGGAGGGTGATAGTGCTAGACCGCAATGGTGAACTGATGGAGAAGCTTTACTCAGAGGGCGATGTCATCTTTAATCCCAGAGATGCTCGCTCGGTTGGGTGGGACCATCGTTCAGAAGGCGCACAGTTTAGCACAATTGCAGCCGGTTTAATTCCAGACGACCCCAAGGAGCGATTCTTCAGCGAGGCAGCCAAGAATTTGATTGCCGATGTATACGAGCGCACCTATTCTAATGCTGAAGTATGGGAAGTGCTGACTCGCTTCAGTTTGGAGCAACTGAAGGATTTTCTAGCTGGCACTGTGTCCATGAGGTATTTTGAGGGTGAGTCGGGCAACACCGCAGGGTCAGTACTGGCGACGGCAATCAACCAACTCCGCTTCTATCAATCCTTAACCAAATGTCCAGCACCAGCAGAATTTAGTTTTAGTAAGTGGGGACGGGATGACGATCAGCGCTGGATATTCCTACCGCTGTTTGAAGATGACGCCGAGGCATTCAAACCACTGGTAACAACTTGCTTTGAACTGATGCTAAGGGGCTTGCTGTCAAACGAGAACCGAAGACTAAAGACAGCCCTCGTGATTGATGAATTGGGTGCATTGTCACAGCTGAAGAGTTTGCCCCGGCTACTATCCGAAAGCCGTAAGTTTGGTGGTAGTGCCTTTATTGGGACGCAGACTACGGCACAGATGGAGGAGATTTATGGGGAGAGGGGAGCCAGGATTATCCTCCAGGGTGTGGCCACTAAACTGATCCTGAATATTAGGGATGGAGCCACGGCAGAACAATTCTCTAAGATGATTGGCACCCAGGAGCGGATTGATGTCACCGTCTCTAAAAACTATAGCCAGAGTAATGACGGTGGGATCAGCCAAAGCGAGCAGATTCGCGAAACAGCAGCAGTATTGCCCAGTGAACTGCAAAACCTACCACCCCTGGAGGGCTACTTGTGCATTGCAGATGGTTCATCTCCGGCACGGGTGAAAGTTACACCCAAGAGCTACCCAACTAAAGCCAACAGATTTATCTCAGTAGCATCGGTGAGAGGTTAAGATAAAGTCCCTTCTGTCAATGAGTTAAAATACTTA
>CAZZXJ010000321.1:0-7418 GCA_964657905.1 uncultured Stigonema sp. | reverse complement strand
AGCTAAAAACTCCGGCGACACAGGCAGCCACATATTCCCCGACACTATGACCCATTACCACATCGGGTTCTATGCCCCAGGATTTCCACAACTGAAACAGAGCATATTCTAGGACAAACAAGGCAGGTTGGGTATAGGCGGTTTCGTCGATGGGGGATTTAGTTTGGGGGAGATTTTCCCCTTCTTGAGAGGGATAAAGTACCTCCAGCAGGGGTTTGTCCAGATAGGGAAGCAAAATTTGAGCGCAATTGTCCAGAGCAGCGCGAAAGGTGGGTTGGGTTTCGTAGAGTTGCCTTCCCATGCCCACATACTGCGACCCCTGACCCGTGAACAAGAAGGCGATGCGCTCTTTTTGAGCCGCTGAGGCTATTGCGCCAAGCGCACCGACTGACGAGATTATGTTTTCCGATTCTGTTGGTAGAGGACTGTTCGTTGCACCATTCGATGCAGGAGTAGTCTGTTGTCCAAAAACCTGTAGTTGAGAGCAAAGCTGCTCAAGAGAGAAAGCCGTGACTGCCAAACGATGGTTAAAGTGCTTGCGCCCTGTGTTAGCTGTGAAACAAATATCTGCAATGGAGGCATCTGAATGGGACTTCAAATAAACTTCATAATGCTGTACCAACTCCTCCAGAGCTTTTGGTGTCTTTGCCGATAGGGTCAAAATATGTAGTGGACGCTCATTTGACTTTTCATTTTTGCTTGAGTATGGAGCTTCTTCCAAAACTACGTGACAATTGGTTCCCCCCATACCAAAAGCACTCACTCCAGCACGTCTTTTAGTCCCATTCGCTTTCCATTCAGAAAGTGTCGTATTAACGTAAAAGGGGCTGTTGGCAAAATCAATATTGGGATTAGGTTGACTAAAGTGCAGACTGGGTGGTATCGATTTATGTTTTAGTGCCAGCACGGTCTTGATCAAACCTGCGATCCCAGCCGCTTCAGCGATATGTCCGATATTGGTTTTGACCGAGCCAATTGCACAAAAACCGTTTTTCTCGGTACTCTGGCGAAAGGCTTGGGTTAGTGCTGCAATTTCAATGGGGTCTCCCAGAGTAGTACCAGTTCCGTGGGTTTCTACATAGGTGACTGTGCTTGGGTCAATTTGTGCGATCGCCAGAGCCTCTGAGATTACGGCAGCTTGCCCCTCTACACCTGGAGCCGTATAGCCAACTTTTAAGGCACCATCGTTGTTAATGGCAGACCCTTTGATGACAGCATGGATGTAGTCTCCATCGGCAATGGCTTGACCCAGCAACTTCAAGACAACAACTCCAACTCCGTTGCCGAACACAGTTCCACTGGCTTTTGCATCAAAGGCTCGACAGTGCCCGTCGTTCGACCAAATCATGTCCTCTTGGTACATATACCCTACCCTTTGGGGAATGCAGATGGCAGCGGCTCCCGCTATCGCCATATCACATTCACCGTTGAGCAAACTCTGGATTGCCATGTGAACCGTTACCAGTCCTGTTGAACAAGCCGTTTGAATATTAACACTCGGTCCAGTTAAATTTAGCTGGTAAGAAACCCGTGTAGGCAGAGCTTCTTGCCCATTCCCAAGTCTCACCTGTACAGAGCTAGTTGCTGGTAAGAAGGTGCGATTGGGAGAGAAGTCGCAGTTGGGATGAACGTTGTTAATAAGGTAGCTATTCATGCCCGAACCCGCGTAAACCCCTATCAACCCCTGATAAGTTTCTGGATTGTAGCCAGCAATCTCAAAGGCTTCCCAAGCACATTCCAAGAAAATCCGCTGTTGCGGATCCATGATTTCGGCTTCTTTGGTGCTGTAGCCGAAAAATGAAGCGTCAAACTCTTCGATATTGGGCAAAACCGCACCGGCTTTGACGTAGTTAGGATTAGAAAGCCAATTTGGGTCGCTTTGCTCCAATTCTTCATTAGAAAAAAAGGAAATAGATTCCACCCCTTGGAGTAGGTTCTGCCAAAATTCATCGACATCCTTAGCCCCTGGAAAGCGGCATATCATGCCGATAATGGCAATATCTGATTCTCTGATATTAACACTCATGGTTTTTGGCTATTGCGATGGCTTTGCCTTTGTTGCCTTTGTTGATTCACTGAAGACTGACGGGTAGATCTATTACTTAGCTTGTGGTCATTGACGGCTGAAGATTCTCTGTTAGTCTGACTTAAGTGTTGAGCTAAAGCCGATATAGTGGGGTATTGAAACAGATCCACAATAGATAGTTTTCTTTCCAAGATTTCAGCTAGTTTACTACAACTTTTCAGCAGGAGTAAAGAATTACCACCTAAGTCAAAAAAGTTGTCATGAATTCCCACTTCTTCCAATTGCAGAACCTCTTGCCAAACAGAAGCAATCAGTTGCTCCGCATCGGATTGGGGCATGACGAGAACATTTGCCAACTCAGGTCTAGACCTTTCTGGAAGCGGCAGGGCGCGGCGATCCACCTTCCCGTTGGGGGTTAAGGGAAGGGTCTCCAGCAACACAAAGGCACTGGGCATCATGTAGTCGGGCAGACGTGCTTTCAGATAACTCCGCAGCTGCGGCACCAGCTGAGTGCTTAAGTTTGGTTGTAGGGGATTATTAGCATAGAAATGCCAAGGACGCAAGCTGTTCGTTTGCTTCGTCAGGGGAGTTAGCACTCTTACAGGGGCTTCCCCTGAAGTTAGGCGGCGCACAAATACCGCATCGCAGTGACCTGATGGACCGGAATCCGACAAACTGAGAACCAAGGAATAAGACAGAGCGTCAGCCAAAGCCCACAAGTCTTCAGGCTCCACACTCGTCTGGTGGGGAATGGCTTTGAGAACCTCGCGCAACTGACCTACCGTCTGAACGTCTTCAGGATTTTTAAGCAATTCTACCGTTTTGAGGTCTCCTGCCAGTCGTGCATTAGGGACTCGTGTAATGCCTAGCCTCTCAGGCTTTGACTCGAAGATCAACTGACGCACACCAGATAACGTTAGCTGTTCTTTCTGCCAATCCACCCAGGGAAAGTCTTCAGGGGCATCGGCCTGGTCTCCCACATGTAGTATCGCGTTGTAGCGGAACTTAGTGAGTTCGTTGTGGTGGTGACCCCGCTCAAGCTGGATTTGTACGTGCGTGATGTTTGGGAAGTGTTGCCCAATGGTCGTGAAGAAAGCTGGGTCAATCACTAGTTGATTTTCCTGCAACAGTTGCCTTTGCACGCGCTGCTGCAACTGCGCTATAGATAGCTCTCCTGGAGCTTGATGCAACTCGACGGATGTATGGAAAGCCTCCAGCAAGGGCAAGCTGCGTACATCCCCCACGAAAATAAAGCCTCCAGGTGCAACGACTTTCACCGCACCTTCTAAGACACGGATCAGATAGTTAATATTGGGAAAGTGTTGCGCTACTGAGTTGAGGATGACAGCGTCAAACGCTTGTGCGTCTAGCTCCTCAAAGTCGTCTGCCATTCGCTGGCAAAGACTCACCTGGGGCAGTTTTTGCTCCAGTTTGGTCAACTGCTGCTCAATGTAGTCTAGCGCCACTTTTGAGAAGTCAGTTCCCTGATACTGGCTTGTGTGGGGAGCAATCTGGAACAACAGCAGACCTGTGCCACACCCAATTTCGAGTATCCGACTGGGTTGTAGAGCTAGAATTGCCTGAACTTTGTCGTCGAGCCACTCCCGCATTTGTTCGGCAGAAATAGGCTGACGGGTATAGCTGCTGTTCCAGCCAACTATATTGAACGTCGGGTCTTGCTCTACACCAACGTTGCTGTAATTGTCGTTGTAGAGCATCTGCCATTGCAACACCTGTTCGACCTGCGATGGTGCCTCTTGGGTCTGCTCCTGGGGAGGGCTTTCTTGGGAATTCGGTACGACGTAAGCCACCAAGCGTTTGTCACCTGGTGCATCTTCCCTTGCCAAGACTACAGCCTGTTGAACGGCTTGGTGTGCTGTGAGGATACCCTCAATTTCTCCCAACTCAATGCGGAAGCCACGTATCTTTACTTGGTAGTCGATACGACCGAGAAACTCGATGTTGCCGTCACTCAGGTATCGACCCAGGTCGCCCGTCTTGTAGAGGCGTTCTCCTGGCTTGTCGCTAAAAGGTTTGGGAATGAAGCGTTCAGCGGTTAAATCAGGTCGGTTGAGATAGCCCCGCGCCAGACCTTCTCCAGCTATGTATAGCTCCCCAGAGACGCCAATCGGAACAGGCTGCATCTGCTCGTCAAGCACATACACCTGCACATTGGCGATCGGTTGCCCAATCGGAGGTGCCGTGTTCGTTTGCAGATTCGCAGGAACGATACCGGAAGTAGTGACGACAGTGTTTTCAGTTGGACCGTAATTATTTACCAGTTCAAAGGGGATTGAGGGCAAAGGATAGTTATGGAGTTTGTCCCCCCCAGTCAGTAAAGTTCGCAAAGCTACATCATCAGGCCAATCCAACAACAAAACACTTTCTGCCAGTGGTGTTGGCAGGAAAGAGATGGTGATTGCGTTCTTTACTAGCCAATCTCGAAGCAGCAACGGCTCTCTACGAGTCTGTTCATTTGCAATGTAAATACTTGCTCCCGCAGTTAGGTTTGGCCACAACTCCCACACTGAGGCATCAAATGCTGCCCCTGCCAGATGAGTTGCCCGGTCTTTTGAAGACACAGCGAAAGTTCGTTGATGCCATTTGACGAGATTGAGCAATCCTCGATGTTCAATCAGAACTCCTTTTGGGTCCCCTGTCGAGCCGGAGGTGTAAATTGCATAGACCAAGTTGTTAGGCGTCACTTCGCTCGTGGGGTTCTCCGAGCTGTTTTGGGCAATTTCTGACCAATCAGAATCCAAGCAGACGACACGCGCGGAGTGTGGGGGCAGCTGGTCGATGTGCTCTGCTAGAGTAAGCAGCACGGCAGCTTGAGAGTCTTCTAGCATGAAAGCCAATCGCTCAGCTGGGTAAGTTGGGTCAAGTGGCACATATGCTCCTCCCGCCTTAAGAATGCCCAACAGTCCCACTACCATTTCTAGGGAACGCTCCACACAAATGCCTACCAACACGTCTGAACCGACGCCCAATGCCTGTAAGTAGTGCGCTAGGAAGTTGGCGCGACTGTTCAACTGGCGGTAGGTGAGGCTCTCTTGTTCAAACACCACCGCTACGGCATCAGGCGTTCGCTCCACCTGCGCTTCAAATAGCTGATGGATACACTTATATTTCTGTTGAGTCAGACTGATTTGGCTGTTTCCTGGTGTATCTACATTCATAACTTTTAGCTACAAAAGCAACAAGCTTACTCCGATAACTGTCGAAAACCTTCCCCCCACTTGCTGTTACACATACGAGAGAACATAGTACATCATTTCCGTATACTCACATCTTGCACCTTGGGGTTATAGGGCGTTTCAAAAGGTTAGTGTAGTAGAGTTAAGGGTGTAAATAGATGCAACAGAGCGCTGGATCTCACAACCGTTGAACTGCTGAGACACTACGCAGGGTTGGGTAAAAAGTAGACGCTCGTTGGACAACCCAAGTCTATGGTTAGGTGTTAAACAACAAGTAGGGGAGCGCGCTTGGTTGTCCAACGCATGTCTTGCTTTAATAAAGCGGGGAGAAAAGAATTTTGCTCTAGCCTCTCGCTTGAGTCTGCTAATTTAACGCCCGCCAGAGGAGTCTCGGTTATTGGTAAGCGAAGTCAAGACGACTTACGTGTGTGTCATGGCAAAGAAATTCCGCAGTGGATTTAAATGCGATCTGAGGAATTACAACTGCGATCGGTAATTAAAACTTGTATACAAAGCGCGAACCATAACCCACGCTCACATTCTTTTGATGGTAAAGTTTAGAGCGATGGTCTGCACTCTCCAAGTCAATATCTCGACCGTTGAACGCACTTGGGAGAAATTTGTGATCTGTGGGCGTTTACTTTGCTCTCCTCGATTGTTCTCATCCGCCAAAATCGCGCCTGCTTAAAGGTAAGCTTGAAGCGTAACTGAAAAGCCATTGCTTGTTCCGAGCCACGGGATGGACGGGTCAAGCTTGGTTGGTTATACCCTTGAAAGATGATTGGTTTGGGGATTTTTGCTGATATCTTGCCTAAGTGTGATTTGAATGTCGATGCCGTTGATTAGTGCTAAAGGTCGGAGACGTTCGATTTCCAGTAACATTAAAAACAACACCAAATTTGGAAACAAAGCAGACAATGCAAAAGCAGCAGCTTCCCCCCAATCAGGCTGCTGACCTAATGCGGTTGATAAGTATGCCCAGTGTGCTAAGAGGTAGGCAATCAGCGCTCATCTCCAACCAACGGTAAACTCCCACTCATGGTTCCCTGACCAAACCGATGTAACCCAAAGCGATGCTTTGCAGTCTTAAACCAGCCCTCAATCTGCCAGCGACGCTTACCCCACCAAGTGATAGTACTGCCTTTGAGGGGTTTAGTGGACAAGACAAAGCGTTTTTCGAGCTTACCATTATCACGTTTGAGATAATACCAAGACACCGAGACGGGGAACTTCAAACCTACAAGGCGAACTTGTTGCCCCCGCTTGCATAAAAATGCTAAGCTACGTCCGTCTTGTAACTTTCGGTCACAACGTACACCAGCTATGGCATGATATTTCAGCTTGCGTATCCCATGTAAAAATTCAACACGAACATAGGCTGTATCCACGAGAATCATTACCTGAAAATGTTTGGTTAGTGCTTTGGGCAATCCTTTAATCAGCTTTAATCCCAGATGGGCAGGGGAAGGACTGTCTTTGCCTCTCCAGACACGAAAACTCCAGGGTATTCGCCACCGCCCCACCACCAGATATAACACTACTATATGTAACCCCCGTTTGCCGTCGTAGACCCGTACCAGTTGGTCAAAAGCTTTGAACTTTCCACGTTTGGGCAAGGTGGTCAAGTCGATTATGACTTGTAGACAGGGTTTGCGTCCTTTGGGGCATTGAGATAATATTTGTTTAACAGCCATCTGTCGAGTAGTACGAATCACTCGCCGTGTTGACCACGGATAAATATTCAGAAATCGACTCAAGGCACTAGCAGACTTAGCTTTACTGTGTTGCGGTAAGGGATGTCCTTGCGCTTCCAAGAACAATCCCAACATTGTTTGCAAACTATCCTTCTGATACTGACTCGGCATCAAGGACACGAGGGTGTAAATTAAAGTTTGGGCGTGGGCAAGAATCGTTTCCATCTTTCTTGCTTTTTAAATGATTATTACGCCCTTTTCTCTCATTTTCTGTACTGCGATGTAAATATCTTCATGGCACTGATTTGACGATCGCTCTTCTCACAGTACTTATAAAGTTCTCTAATATACGCGTGCCCATACCAGACACTTTAAGCTTTTAGTGTAACTTTTTTGCACTCCCTACTTCCGTAATAAAGTTTTCAAATGCGAGGTGCAAGATCTGAGTCTATTTATTCAGCAAGGAGATGGTTGTGATAGTAGCTTTTGAGAACCGACGTA
>CAZZXJ010000320.1:3869-7436 GCA_964657905.1 uncultured Stigonema sp. | reverse complement strand
ACAAGGAGTGGGAGTAATCGCCGTTTTCTTTGATTCATGAACAAGAAGGACAAAACAGAGGTGTTCACAACTCCTGCACGCCCTTCAATCATAGTACATAGTACAATTGCACTTAATAGTTAAATTCTGTATACCTAGAATCAGTGATCGTGCGATCACCCAATGTATCCCGCGATCAGATCAATATGGCAGTGTGTTATGGCGACGAAACTCCTGATTGTGGAAAGTCCGGGAAAGGTCAAAAAGCTCAGTCAAATTCTGGGTTCTGATTGGTTAGTCAGAGCGAGCATGGGGCATGTGCGGGAACTGGCAGACGATGGGGAAGACTCCCTCGGCTTTGATCTCAACGGCGATACGGTACGCTGCCGCTTCGTGGCACGGGGTTCAAAGGGTAAGGAAACCATTCAAAATCTGAGAGCGGCGGTGCAACAGGTCAAAACCGTAGTGCTGGCAACTGACCCAGATCGAGAAGGGGAAACCATCGCTTGGCACATTCAGCAAGCCTTGAACCTCCGCAACCCTCAAAGAGTCGTCTACACCGAAATCAGTCCGGCGGCAGTGCAAGCCGCCGTCGCCCGTCCCCGCACCATTGACCAAAATCTGGTCAACTCTGGCTTGTGCCGTTCCGTCCTCGATAAACTGGTGGGCTACAAAGGTTCTCCGCTCCTCTGGCAGTTGCACAATGGCGCAAAGAGCATGGGGCGGGTGCAAAGCGCGGCGTTGCACATTATCTGTGAACGAGAACGGCAGATCCAAGTATTTGTACCGCAGGATTACTGGAGCGTGTTCGTCGATTATGCAGAGGGATTCCGTGCCTACTACCGGGGCAATGCCGCAACCACAACCGAGGATGCTCAACCCGACGATGCCACCACACTTGCAGACAAACCTGTGCAAGAATCGGAGCGGGTGTTAAGTCAGGTAGAAGCCGATCGCTTAGTCCAAATCGCACAACAGTGCCTACATCGAGTGATGGCGATTGAAGGTAAAACCGTTAGCCGCACTCCACCACCCCCGTTTGTCACCTCGACCCTACAACAGGCTGCCGGTTCCCGCCTGCGCTTTAGCCCAGAGAAAACCATGCAAATAGCACAGTCGCTCTACGAAGCAGGCTTGATCACCTACATGCGAACTGATAGCGTTGCCCTCAGCCCGGAGTACTGCGAGCAAGCGCGTCGGTGGCTGGAGGAACACGACCAGGACAATGTGCCTCAGAAGACAGCAAAGCATCGTAGCAGCAAAAGCGCCCAGGAGGCACACGAGGCGATTCGCCCGACGGACGTCTTTCGTCCCTCGGCTCAACTGCGCTTGGAAGTGTCTGCCGATGAGTTTGCTCTGTACGTGATGATTTGGAAACGGGCAATGGCTTCTCAATGCCAATCTGCTCGGTTGCGACAGACCCGAATTGTCACCCAATCTGGTTCCGTTTTCTGGCAGGCAAAAGGACAAATAGTAGAGTTTCCCGGCTACACTAAATACTGGAACAATCTGAGCGCCGAGGTAGAACTACCAGTTCTGCAACAGGGTCAACCTCTAACGTTGACTCAAGCCGCACATGAACAGAAGCAGACCCAACCGCCACCCCGTTACAGTGAGCCGAAACTGGTACAGGTAATGGAGCGCAAGGGCATCGGACGACCCAGCACCTATGCACCCACGATCCAAACCCTGAAGCTGCGGCAGTACGTGGAGTTGACTAAAGGGAATCTGCATCCGACGGTTCTGGGGCTGGATGTTGATCGTTTCCTGCAAGATGCCTTACCGGATCTGCTGGAAGCCGATTTCACAGCGCAGATGGAAACGGAATTGGACGCGATCGCCCATGGTAAACAAGACTGGCAACGCTACCTGACGAGTTGGAACCGGGAGTATTTTGCTCCAGCACTGGCAAAAGCCCAACAGGTAATTCCCAAGCACCTAACTTCAACTCCCGCTCCCCATACTGCTAAAACCCCAGACCTGTCGAGAACACGTTGCCCCCAATGTAAAAACTACTTGGGAAAGATTCCTAGTAAGAAGGTGAAGAAGAAGTATTTTCTCAAGTGTGTGAGTGGCTGTGAAAATATGGTGTTGTTTTGGAGCGATCGCACAAAGCAATGGGAACAACCCCAGTCAAAACAGACAACCAATAGTCAATTACCTGTACCCGCCCAACAAACTGCTTATCTATGTCCAGTTTGCAAAAAACCGCTCTTAGAATATGCCTACGAGAAGGACGGACAACAAAAACGCTTGCTGCGTTGCTCTGATCCTAGTGCTAGGAAAGACAAAAAGCATGAGCAAGCTGTTTACTTTCTGACTGCAAAAGGCTGGTGGAGTCCAAAGTTTGGTGAGTTACCAGTGGGGAACAAGCTTTGATTTGATAGCTGCTGATAGTTCTATCGGATTCACTAAACCTACATATTTGTGATCGAGTCATCTAGTTAGAAGGTTTGTGTTGGGAGAGAAAACCTTAACCGTTTAATCAGCCTTTTAGCCTTAAAAGAACCCTATTGAATTATAAAATTAATGTTTCGAGCTTTGCCTGTACTTCTTCTATTAAATCTTGTGAAACACTTTCAACAAATTTTACCTTTCTAGCTTTCCAATCGAGTGTTTTAATTTGGTCGGCTAACACAACTCCTGTTGTTTGCATTCCCTTAACAAGTGGAACTTCAAAAGTAAGCCCTTTTGTTTTGCTGGTTATAGGACACGCTAAAACTAAAGAAGCCATTTGATTGTATCGAATTGGAGATATAACAAGAACAGGGCGGTAGCCCATTTGCTCCCGCCCTTGCTGTTGTAGTTCATTGTTCATTGTCCTAGCAATGTCATCAAATGACATTCCTGATGTGTAGAGGGTAAATGCACGCTGAATCGAATCAACCGTAAACTGCTGTGTTGCTCCAAATTCTAATTTGATAATATCTCCTCTTTTGGGAAAGTATGGATTAACTACCAATCTTCATTCCCCACAGCGTTTCCCGTTTCAAATTCAGGATGGAATTTATCAGGAGTCATACCTTCAAGCAACTCATCAAGGGTATACTTTTTTCTTTTTTGTGGTGTAATTATAATATTGTTACCTTCCACTCTCAGGTCTATACTTGTCCCTTCGGTTACATGTGCTTGTTCAGCTACCGCTCTTGGAATCCGAATAGCTAAACTATTTCCCCATTTAGCAACAACTGCCGTCATAGGTATCTCCAAATATTTTGTTAGTGATCTACACGCCCAAACTTTAGATTTTCGGATTAAAAATTTTTTCTGACGTATATACTTTGAAGATACAGGTTTTATTAGCGGGTGTCAACACCCCCTTGTAAGCCAATTGTTGACGGCGGGCAACTTTCCCGCCTGTTCCTCCACTAGTACAGGGGGCGCGGAAATAAGCTGACCATCTGCAATCTTATTAAAAGTCTTATTTTCTTGGCTTTTGACTTTTGACGAACGCAAGAGCGGTACTAGCTTACGCAGTTCGTGTAATCGCATAACGTAGTCAACCATATTAACCTGCCAAAAAAAACGGTAGAGCAGTTGCATACTCTACCGTTTTTTAATTTGGAATTTGAGATATTGGATTAGGGA
>CAZZXJ010000320.1:0-3859 GCA_964657905.1 uncultured Stigonema sp. | reverse complement strand
GTTGTTAGTTGAACAATTCCCCAATCAACAACTAACAACCAACAATCTAATATCTACTCAACTGCTGGGGTCAACAATTCCCGGCGCTGTTCAGATCTCACCGTTACAGTACCAGTGTCATCCACATCAACTATGGCTGTATCACCATCTTTAACGCGACCCGACAGAATTTCTTCTGCAAGACTATCTTCTAACAACCGCATAATTGCCCGACGTAAGGGTCGTGCGCCGTAGCTGGGGCTGTAACCATCTACGATCAGGCGGTCTTTGAAGCGGTCGGTGACTTCTAGGACGATGCCTTTTTCGGTAAGGCGGCCAAACACTTCCTTGAGCATGATGTCGGCGATTTGGGTCACCTCTTCCTTGCTCAGTTGACGGAAGACGATAATCTCATCGAGTCGGTTGAGGAACTCTGGACGGAAGTACTGCTTCAGTTCTTCGTTCACCAGAGTTTTAATCCGGTTGTACTGAGATTCGCTGGCGTCTTCGGAGAACTCAAAGCCGATACCGCCGCCACCTTTTTCAATTACCTTGGAACCAATATTGGAAGTCAAAATCAGCAAGGTGTTCTTGAAGTCTACAGTACGACCTTTGGCATCTGTTAACCGACCGTCTTCCAAAATTTGCAGCAACATATTGAATACATCTGGGTGTGCTTTTTCAATTTCGTCGAAAAGCACTACAGTGTAAGGACGTCGCCGCACGGCTTCGGTCAGTTGACCGCCTTCGTTATAACCAACATAACCAGGAGGCGAACCAATCAGCTTGCTGACGGTATGGCGCTCCATATATTCCGACATATCTAGCCGGATCATTGCTTCTTCAGAACCGAAGAAGTAAGAAGCCAAGGACTTTGCCAACTCGGTTTTACCAACACCAGTGGGACCAGAGAAGACGAAGCTGGCTATAGGTCGATTGGGATTCTTTAAACCGACACGAGCACGACGAATTGCCCGCGAAACTGCCCTCACAGCATCTTCTTGACCAATGAGACGCTGATGCAGGGTGTCTTCCATGTGCAGCAGCTTTTCCGATTCAGATTCGGTGAGTTTGTTTACTGGTACACCAGTCCAGGAAGCGACAATGTGGGCAATGTCTTCTTCCGTGACCACAGGTTCTTCACCTTCGGCGCGACCAGCGTTGGTCTTAGTTTGAGCAATGGCGCGAATTTCTGCTTTGATTTCCATTTCGCGATCGCGCAGTTCCCCAGCTCGGTCAAAGTCTTGAGAGCGGACTGCATCGTCTTTTTCCTTTAAAATCTGACGCAGTTCTCTGTCCAACTCCTTAGCTGCGGGTGGCAGTTGGGAGTTAATCAAGCGTACCCGAGAACCGGCTTCATCAATCAAGTCGATTGCTTTATCCGGTAAGTAGCGATCGCTAATGTAGCGGGCAGACAATTTTGCTGCCGCCACCAAAGCTTCATCGGAGATTTTCAGCTTGTGGTGCTGCTCGTAGCGGTCACGCAAACCGTACAAAATCTCAATTGTCTCATCTACTGACGGTTCACCTACCATCACTGGTTGGAAGCGACGTTCTAGGGCTGCATCCCGCTCTATGTGTTTGCGGTATTCATCTAGAGTTGTTGCGCCGATGCACTGTAATTCTCCCCGCGCCAAGGCGGGTTTAAGAATATTTGCTGCATCAATTGCACCTTCTGCCGCACCCGCACCAATTAAGGTGTGTACTTCGTCAATAACAAGAATGACATTGCCCGCCTGACGGATTTCATCCATGATTTTCTTCAGGCGTTCTTCAAATTCACCCCGGTACTTGGTTCCTGCTACAAGTAAACCAATATCCAGTGTTACCACGCGCTTATCTTCCAGGATGTCGGGGACATCTTTGTTAGCAATCCGCGTTGCCAAACCTTCGGCTATAGCGGTTTTACCAACCCCTGGTTCCCCAATCAAGACTGGGTTATTCTTCGTCCGGCGACCCAAGATCTGGATCACCCGTTCGATTTCTTTAGCGCGTCCCACCACCGGATCGAGCTTGCCGTCCGCTGCCATTTGGGTCAAATTTGAGCCAAATTCATCCAAAGTCGGGGTTTTGTTACCGCGTGGTTGACCACCGGCGCTCACCTCAGCTGTTTCTCCGAGCATTCGGATTACTTGTGTTCTGACCTTCGACAGGTCTACACCGAGGTTTTCTAGCACCCTAGCTGCCACACCTTCCCCTTCTCGGATTAGGCCCAACAGCAGATGCTCAGTGCC
Organism: uncultured Stigonema sp.; assembly: GCA_964657905.1. GTDB lineage: Bacteria > Cyanobacteriota > Cyanobacteriia > Cyanobacteriales > Nostocaceae > Stigonema. The sequence continues at coordinate 1,646 of CAZZXJ010000320.1, read as the reverse complement.
AATGTAGTTATGCCCCAGTTGGCGTGCTTCTTCCAAGGATAGTTCCAGAACTCGTTTTGCCCGTGGCGTAAACGGAATTTCCACAGCTACAAAACCTGAACCCCGGCCTATGATCTTTTCTACCTCAATCCGAGCGTCCTTGAGATTGACGCCCATAGATTTCAGTACCTTAGCCGCCACTCCAGTACCTTCTCCAATCAATCCCAGAAGGATTTGTTCAGTACCTACGAAGTTATGACCCAGTCGGCGTGCCTCTTCCTGGGCCAGCATGATTACCTTAATGGCTTTTTCTGTGAAGCGTTCAAACATATGACATTGATCCCATCACCTGCGTCGTGCCGGTAAGCTGATTTTAGCATAGGCTAAAATTTCGGATGCCTGTATAAACATATAGACATCAACGAGATACCACCCAGGTGCATGGGATAAGAGCAAGCTATTTATTTATTTTTTTCGGGGCAGTGTACTGAGGAGGTTGAGTTTTCAAGTATTCCAGGGACTGACTACAAGCAACATACGGCTGGATTTTTAAGTTTTTTTAGTCACTCCCAAGTGATGATTTATATCATAAATTCTTGTTATTGTCAAGAGGGTCTTGAACATTCGTTTCACGATTTTTCCAGAATTATATAAGAATATTTAATTAATTATAAAAATAATATTAAAAATACTAATTAAATAATTGTAAATTGTTATTACTTAATGGGTAATCTGCTGCTCTTGTAAATTTTGTGGTGCTTCGTTTGGAGTGCAAATAAATAATTCCCCGCTCATCTGAACTCCGCACCCCGCACTTTTGCGTTGACTGTTTACGCACTTGTACTTATGGGGCTGACCGCTAGGAGTGCTAATAGCTGAGTGCTTACTAATGACCAATGACTAACTGCCAAGAAGATTTGCAAAGGCGATCGCTAACTATGGTATAAAAGTTATCTAAACTTTCTTGAAATTGCGGCTGTTGCAGATCTCCAAGCCAAAGAATGAGTGCGTCCTCACCATTATCTTTGTAGTAATGCCGCCGCCGCCCAGCTGTTTTGAAGCCAAATTTTTGATATAAAGATATTGCTGCCGAATTAGAAGCTCGCACTTCTAGGGTAGCTCGTTCCAAGCCGCGCTCACAAGCAGCCTTTAGCAGAGAGTACAGTAAAGCCTGTCCAAGACCCTGATGGTGATATTGGGGATGAACACCCAGCATTGTAATGTGTGCTTCCTCCAAAATTGACCAAAAGCAACCCATTCCCAATAATTGTAAGGGAGACACAGCGGAAAACAACCCCATTAAATCACTGTTAGGGCTGTCTAACTCTCGCTGGTAGCCTTCTAGGGTCCACAAACCACCAAAGCAGGCTATATCCAGTTCTAACACTGCACTTAAATTTTCTGCTGTCAGTGATTTAATTTCTATTTTAAAAGCTTCCATCCCATTGTCTTTACCAGGGGTTTAAATCCTAGGTTATCAACAAGTGTGAGTATAACGGCGATTGTTTACCTTTTATTTTAAACTTAAGTACAATTTTGTGGTTAGTATAACAGATTTAATGTTCCAATTTATCCGATTATTTTAATATTTAGTTAAATGGCGCACTCTCAGATGAACAGGGTGTGGGGTGTAGGGAACCCCATACTTAAAAGCAGGGGTTTCAAAA
>CAZZXJ010000319.1:0-7453 GCA_964657905.1 uncultured Stigonema sp. | reverse complement strand
TATTTATGGCAACTAGCGCCAATTTTGGCAATATGTTTAGCATGGCGGGAATTTCTCTGTTTCTGCCCTTTTTGCCTATGCTGCCCAGTCAGATTTTGCTGACGAACCTACTAACCGATTTCCCAGAATTGACGATCGCTACTGATCGTGTAGACAAGGAGTTAACCAACAAACCTCACCGGATGGATATCAAGTTTATCCGCAACTTCATGATTGTGTTTGGTTTGTTGAGTTCAATATTTGATTACCTGACGTTTGGGGCGCTGCTGTTGCTGTTGCACGCTCAACCAGAAAAGTTTAGAACAGGCTGGTTTTTGGAGTCTGTAATCTCCGCTTCGCTTGTGGTGTTAGTCGTTCGTACCCGCCAATCCATTCTCAACAGTAAGCCAGGAAAATACTTGTTGACGGCAACACTGGCGACCATCGGAGTGACAATAATCATTCCCTGGACACCTTTGGCAACCCTGCTCGGATTTCAACCGTTGCCGTTGAGTTTTGTGCTGGTTGTGGGGGCGATCGTGCTGTTCTACGTTACTGCCGCCGAGAATGTGAAACGAGTGTTTTACAGCCGCGTAAAATTTTAGGATGTGCTTCCACTAGCTTTCAACTTAGCTAGCAAATCTTTCCAGTGTACATTTGCTAAGCTCGGTAAGACAACGTGAGCCGCACCCACTCGCTCAACTGGACCCAGTCCTACCGCCCACATACCACCTGCTAAAGCCGCCTCAATGCCTGCTGCTGCATCTTCTACCACCACACATTGTGCTGGTTCGAGTCCTAGCTGTTGGGCTGCATAGAGAAACAGGTCAGGTGCTGGCTTCGGTCGCTCCACACTGTAACCGTCTGCCATCACATCTATATGGTTAGCAATGCCCAATTTTTCTACAACCGGACGTGCATTTTTGCTAGCTGAGCCAATGGCAATCTTAATACCAGCTTGCCTCAATTCCTCCAACAACATAAGTGCTCCTGGCAATAAATCTGCGGGTGAGATGTTTTGGATCAGTTCCCCATAGTAGCGGTTCTTACGATCCATCATCTCTTGGATTTGTGCTTCTGAGTACTGCTTATTCCCAACAATCAGCAGCAACGACTCGCGCCGCGATACACCCCGTAGCGCCTCATTAGCCTGCCGATTAAAGGGCAATTCCTCTTCATCTGCAAGCTTCTGCCAAGCTTGGTAGTGGTATTCTGCTGTATCAGTCAGCACACCATCAAGGTCGAAAATAACTCCCCGGATGTCGAGGGAGTGGGGAACTCGGGGCCCCCAGGAAGTGGGGATTAGGGGCATGGGGAGTGGGGATGAGGGGGATATTGCTCCCCTATCTCCCTTATCTCCCTCATCTCCTCTTACTTCCCCTGCTTCCCCTACATTCCCGACTTCCGCAGTCTCCTGTGCCAGACTCAGATCGAACTCATGCCAGTTGCCACGCCAGTGAAGCTTAAACTTCAGACGTTGCCAACCGGGAGGTAGGTGTGGCTTGGCTACAGGTCCATTTTCCCCTATTTGGACACCACCGAAGCCCAAAATCACAGCTTGCCAAACACCACCTGCGCTTGCTCCATGAATTCCGTCGTTAGCATTATCTCGGACATCCTCTATATCTACCATTGCTGCCTGCATAAACCGTTGGTAAGCCTCCACTGGTTTACCCAAGTCGGAAGCTAAAATGCCGTGAATCGCTGGTCCAAGGGATGAACCATAGGTAATATCAGTGCGGGGTGCGTAGTAGTCCCAGTTTTTCTGTAACACTTCTTGGTTGTAGGGAAATTCTTGTGATTGGCGCATGAGATAAAGAAGCATCAATACATCTGGTTGTTTGAGTACTTGGCGTTTGTTAGCCGCATCAATACCCAGGATGGCTTGCATAGATTTGGTGCGTGGCTCGTAGTCAGCTAGGTTAATATCTTCTAAGTTAAAAAATCCCTCAAACTGCTCGATTATACCAGTTGATGAGTCGTAGGGAATCCATATATTCGTGATAATGTCTTGCCAACGTGATATCCTGCTAGGAGTTAGTTGCAGTTTCTGCTCGAGTTCCACAGCGCGGTCGGGGAAAGTTTTGTGCAGCCAATCGTGAACTGATAGTGCTTTTTCCAAATGCCATTGCACCATGCGATTAGTAAAGGCATTGTTATTCGCAAGTTCATGGTATTCATCTGCTCCAATGACCCCACGAATCTCGTAGCGTTCGTACTTGGTACTGTACTCAACCCGGCTACCCCAGAAGACAGCGGTATCCAGAATAATCTCAGCACCACAGTCCCGCATCCACTCGTCGTCGCCAGTCACATACCAGTAATACCACACACGGTAGGCGATATCAGCACTAATGTGAATTTCGCGATCGCGACACCAAATCCGTATATCTTCACCGTAAGGATCGTTAGGCGGTATCCAACGGGGTGTTACCTCATCGCCTGTTTCAGCACTTTCCCAAGCATACATCGCCCCTTTATACCCGTAATAAACTGCCTTGCGCCGTGCCCCATTCAAGGTGTGGTAACGGTAAGTCAGCATGTTGCGAGCGAGTTCTGGTTGGGTGAAAGTGAAAAAGGGCAGAATAAAAATTTCAGTATCCCAGAATACATGACCTCGATAGCCAAATCCCGAAAGAGTTTTCGCTGGGATACTCACCTTATCATCATGTCGTGAAGCAGCAATGAGCAGTTGAAAAAGATTGTAGCGGACAGCCAGTTGCGCTTTGATATCCCCTTCTATTAAAATATCACTTTTTTGCCAAACCTCATCCCAAGCCTGTTCGTGAGTATTTATAAGCACTAAGTAAGAAGACAGTTGAGCGAGTTTTTCACAAGCTGCTTGGACTGGATTTTCCACCTCTCGCGAAGTAAAAACTGTGACAAATTTCTCCACCACTACGGTGTTTCCTGACGCCGCCATGAATGTCGTATTCAAGGTCGGATAGCCCGGAGGGTTGGTGACTTGCAACGATGCGTCAGTGCCCGATATTTTCATTCCAGCCGCCATACCTAAAGCAATACGGGAACTCCGGGTACGCAGGTTTAACCAGATACCTTGATTATTCTTACCTTGATCTAGCCATTCCCAGTGGTTAAAACCCTGATTTTCCGGGTAGCCGTTGATACTAGCTTGAACTTCGATCAAACTTTCACAATCTACTGGTGTTAATTGACAGCGCAGTACTAATACATGTTCATCCGCTAGACTAGCAAAGCGTTCAAACTTAAAGTCGATAGTTTTCCCGCTAGGACTGCGCCAACGCACAAAACGGCTAACAATACCTCGGTGCAGGTCAAGCTGGCGTTCATAGCGCAATATCTCACCCTGATCCAGCCGGAAGCGATCGCCATTCACAATAACGACTAATGGTGTCCAGTCAGGACAGTTAGCAAGTTCGGTGTAGACAATAGGCACATCATCGTAAACACCTTGGATGAAGGTAGCTGCCAATGCACGAGTATAGCCTTCCTCGAAGCTCCCTCTTGTTCCCAGGTAACCGTTACCGATTGTGAAAACTGTTTCTCTTTGGTGTACTTTGTCAGGGTCAAACTGGGTTTCGATTAGTGTCCAGTCTGTATAATTAAAATGATTTGTATCCATCGGCACTATGTTTGTTGGTTGTTGGTTGTTGATTGTTAATTGCTAATTGCTAATAGCTAATTGTTATCGGTCTTCTATTAGCCATTAGCCATTAGCTATTATCTTTGCATGTGCTGTTGGAGGATAATTTCAGCCCTAGGTTTGTAGACCAGATAGAATAAGGTTTCCAAATAGCGATCTCTGGCTTCGCGGTTTTCGTGGTTAACAAAGTTCCAAAAGCTATAGATTTTAGCAAGTAATAGCAACTGCTTGGTGTGTGACTGCCAGTTGTATTTGTTACGAACCCGTTGGCTCACCGACTCTGATATTTTATACCAGGATTCTGGCTCAATATTGCACTGGTCAATAAAGTGCAATATTTTCTCGGCTGTTCCTTCTAAGTCTGTAGGGTTGAGATGGAAACTATTTTCTCCATCTTCGATAATTTCTAAAGCGCCACCAAATTGAGTAGCAAAAGTTGGTAAACCAGAACTCATAGCTTCGACAATGGTTCGTCCGAAAGCTTCAAAGCGAGCAAAGTGGACAAAAATTCCCCCACCATCAGCGATCACACGGTATGCTTCTCCAAGTTCAACCATAGGCAGCTGCATCCCCACCCAACGGATATGACCTTGAAGATGATACTGATTAATGATGTCGTGGAGTTTTTTTATTTCCTCGACTTCTTCTGGGTTTGTGGCTTGTTCTGGATGCAGCTTGTTAGTGACGAGGATCAGGTTACAGCAATCTTGCAATGCTTGACTTTTGCCAAAGCATTCAGCTAACCCTGTGGGGTTATCGATATTCGTGATCGAATCAACGGCAAAGATTGGTCGCTTGCTCGGGTTATCTAGCCTGCCAAGAATTTGGGGGTCTTCGCGAGTCAAGAGTAGGTCGTGGACTCGTGTGCGAACGTTGTCATCTCGGTTTTGTGTTTCGCTATAGGGGAAGAAGATATTTTCATCTACCCCGGGCGGTATCATGTTGAACTTAGGACTAAACAAATCTATGCCATCGATAACATGATACAACTGGGGCATAGTAAAACATTTGTACGACTCATACTGACCGATGGAGTCGGGTGTCCCCACAATTTCCTGATTGGTCGAGGTGATGATGAAGTCGGCTGCATTCATATTGATCACATCGGCGGTATATTGTGCCGAAAAGTGGAATTGCTGCTCTAAATCTTGCCAATATAAGTTGCTGAAGAGGTATTTAGGCTTTTCAAGAGAGTGGGCAATATTGCAATGAGTTACCTTGAGACTACGAGCGAGGAGAAAGGCTACTAAGTTACCATCACTGTAGTTACCAATGATTAAATCCGGTTTACCCCGAAATTGTGCGACTAGTTCTGTTTCTGCATCAATAGCAAACGTTTCCAGGTAAGGCCAAATCTCAAATTTAGAAATCCAATTTTGCGTGACTTGAGGATTATGATCTTGGAAAGGAACCCGCAAAATCCAGGCATTTTCGGTTTCCTCGACTTTCTCGAGACGCAGGTGGCAAAGAGTCCCTTGGCAGTTAGGGATGAGGCGGGTAAGAATGATCACTTGGGGATGAATACCCAAAATGTCGAGTCCGGCAAGTTTTATTTCTTGGCGCAGTTTGTTTTCTAAGCTGCGAGCTTGCTCCAGAACGTACATGACTTGACCCTCTGTCTCGGGTCTTCCCAGGACACCTTCTTGGGAAACCCAACCGTGTATGGAAATGAGGACAACGCGGAAGACTGAGGGAACGCGCTCCACAAAGGCTTCTAGGATGGCTGGCTGTGGGGTTTCAATCAGTCGAGCGAGGAGTTCCAGAGTTTCGCGCACTCGCGCTGCCGTATTACCCCAGCCTGGTTCTAAGCCAAGTTCTTGCAAATCAAAGCGAAATTTTTCGGATGGTTCGCTTGGGGGACGCTCGTTGAGGAACTTGAGGGCCTCTTTAACTTGTTGAGATAACTGGATACCAGAGTGAATGCGATCATTGATCAGCAGGGGGACGCCATCGTATTGGCGTTGGTGTAAGACATTAAAAAATACCTCTAACCAATACTGAGGGTCAGTCAATACTTGAGAACACAGGTGACGGTTAAGAAATGCTAGACCTTGACCAATGTTTCTGGGGTCGCTGATAGTGGGGGAACCCTGGTAAAAGGGGTGGAGGTCTATTTCTAAGATTCGAGGTTGGTAGCGATTGACTTGGCGATCGCTCACATCTAGCAACGCCTGGGGCGTCATCATCTCGAAGCTAGACGTGTTTGCTTTGATCCGCCAGACTTCTTGGCTACCAATCCTTGGTCGCAGCAAGAACCAGGTACTTTCCTCCGACAGAATTATTTCATGGGTGTAGTGAATGAGTTTGCCCACAGAGGAAGAGTGGTAAAAGTAGGCTGGCTGTTGGGATTGGTGACAGTACTCGGCAAAAGCTTGCAAAATCTCATTTCTCACGAAGAACCTCTTCCCTGAGGCACTTAACGTAAAGATTAACTGACGCACAGCACTTTTCTCGTCACTATTTAAGACAGTTTGAATCAGTTCATGCATGATAACTTCCTGAACTCTAGCTAGGTCACAACGTCATTTTCTCTCCTCCACAATTGTGTCTTATATGGCGTTGCAACAGAGTGTTCTCCTCCTCTACATTACCGCATACTATCGACGATACTCTTACGAAGGATAGTGACTCCTCCATAAGTCAGTTCAACAATATCAAGTCAACGACAATATTGCGATTACGCCTGGTATGAAAGTCTTGTAGGGTGTGGGGAGTGGGGAACCCAGACTTAAAAGCAGGGGTTTCAAGCTTGGACGCCGTAGACGAGTGCACTAAGAAGCGAGCGAAACACATCTTTTTTATTTTTCCATATAGGAGCGCAGGGGCTTTATACCTTTTAGGGTATGGATATTCTTCTTTTTCACTCAGAAGAATATACTGCTTTTTCACCATAGATATAATAAGTTGTTAGTAGTTACTGGTTAGTGGTTAGTAGTATTTTTTACAACCAACAACCAACAACTAACCACTAACCACTAACAACCAACAATTTATGCCGAATCCTATTGAGTTACTTAGTCGCCGTTATGGTGTTGATGCTGTCAATGTAGATGTTTCCTGGAATGACAGCCTAAATACTTTGCTATCTCATCGCTCGATTCGGGCTTATTTACCTGATCTTTTGCCTTCAGGAACTTTAGAAACCTTGGTGGCGGCGGCTCAATCTGCGTCTACTTCATCTAATCTCCAGACATGGAGTTTGGTAGCAGTAGAAGACGCAAACCGTAAGGAAAGGTTATCACAACTGGCTGGAAATCAGGCTCACCTTCGGCAATGTCCTTTATTTCTGGTTTGGTTAGCAGATTTGGCTCGCCTGACTCACATTGCTGAAAGTCGCGAACTACCTCACGAGGGTTTAGAGTACTTGGAAATGTTCCTCATGGCAACAATAGATGCAGCATTGGCAGCTCAAAATGCAACTGTAGCCGCTGAATCTCTTGGCTTAGGAACAGTGTATATCGGTGCGATGCGTAACAACCCGGAAGCAGTCGCGGAGGTACTTAATTTGCCCCCCCATGTCTTTGCTGTATTTGGATTGTGCGTAGGCTATCCCGATCCAGCTATTGCTGCTGCTATTAAGCCTCGGTTGCCGCAATCATCTGTGCTGCACCGGGAAACTTATCAGCTAGCAGAACAAGATCAGGCGATCGCTCAATACGATGAGGTGATGAAAGCCTTTTACACTACCCAAAAAATGAATATCCCCGGCAACTGGTCAGAACATTCAGCCAAACGGGTCGCTTTTGCTGAGTCTTTATCGGGGCGCGATCGCCTGGGTGAAGCCCTCAAAAACCTTGGTTTCCCACTGCGTTAATAGGGAGTAGGAAATAATTAAAAATTAAAAATTAA
>CAZZXJ010000318.1:0-7496 GCA_964657905.1 uncultured Stigonema sp. | reverse complement strand
ATTGGTATCAATAAAAAGTTTACTAAACCCTGTCATCACCATAGATATCTTCTCTGCGGAAAGTACAGTCATGTGACCAATTTTTCCACTCACCTACATTTAGCTTCAGTGGTGGTTTTGCAGTATTGATATCAGCTGGTAGTGGAGTTTCATCAATCACCAACACAACCCGATGTTTACCAGGGGTAATATCAGATGGCAATGTAATTGTAATTTGCTGATCATCTGTTACTGTGACTGTTGTTTCAATTGTTTTCATGCTACTACCTCTGTTGTTAAAAAAATGGCTTCTTTAAGCACAATACCCGTGAATCAAATTCTCAAGCCGCTTGTGGAGTCAGAATTTATAAATCTTTTTTAAAGTCTCAAATTAGAGACTTATAAGTTGATTTTTTTCGTTTAAATTTGGATATTTTGATTTTAACAACACGCGGATTGACACGGTTTCTCCGGGGTCTGTTAATTTCAGATTCAGAGATTAAGAACAATAAGTATTCGCTTTGAATTTCTCTTAGTTTTAAAGAAGCACAGGTGACAAATCGGACTGCATCTACAACTAATTGTAGAGATTCAAGAAAGCTTAATAATAGGGGACTTTTGTCATATTTTTTCACACTGATTCGCCCTTGCTAGACATAACGCTCTAATGCCCGAACGCTGATCCCAAGGAATTCTGCTGCTTGCTGCTTGTTCATAAACTTCGCTCTTATTCGCCAAATGTCGAATATCGCCAAATGTTACCAGATGTCTGGCGATCTTGGGCGAGATTTATCAGGAAATCGAACTTTTTCTGACGTAGATTCTACGGATTCCCCCGATAGGCTGATTCATTAACTGCTCTCATCATGTTGGCAACTGAATTCGGAATGTCCACGCTAACGGCACGTATCATAGCTTCTGCTTGACGTTCATTAGCACTTTCAGTATTCTGCGTCTGACACACCAAACGGTATACTTCATGTCGCGGAGATCCAAGTGTTATCGCTTGTACAGAAGCATTGTTATACTGCTGATTAAAAATAATCTGTCGTTGCTGATTGATAGCTGTTATTCCTAGAGTCTGATATGCCCCTGAATCACAATTTGCAATTTCCTGATAAGCGGTCAGTATAGCGCCATTCGTGTCAGGATATGAGGTTCGTATTCTGGTAAGATATTCAAGTTAAGGAAATGGGTAAATTGTCAACAGAAAGATTTGCATGAGTCAAAATCGTGCGAAACTCTCTATTGACAAGTAGTTGAGCGATTGTGACAACCCATGAGTCAAAGCCGAAAGAGCAATCGAGACCACGCGAAAAAGAAACAACGACCAATGGTGGAAGATGAAGTAATTACCGCGCAACTCGAAGCATTACTTACGCCAGCCATAACGAATCAAGAAAATTACTACCGTAAACTAGGACTCAGAGAGCGGATACTTAACTTACCGTTGATGATGGCTGCGGTGTTAACCCTACTGTGGCGAGATGTAGCAGGAGTCAGAGAACTGACAAGGATGTTAGCCAGAGATAGCTTTCTGTGGTTTAGTCCCACAAAAGTAAGTCAACAAGCAATATCGCAACGATTTTTGACATTTCCATCCGAGCTATTCGAGAAAGTATTTAAACATTAAATTACGGGTAGGGTGCGTTAGGCGCGTTATCAAGTATCATTTTTGACGATTTCACCAATTTTTGCGCCGTAACGCACCGCTATTAATGGTGCGTTACACTACGTTAACGCACCCTACTTGTTTAAGATTTACTTTATAAATCGGCTCTTAAGGGGGTTACAATATTTTTAATATCTATAGCAATCCTATTTGATTAATGAAAATTAAGAGCTTCAGAAACCCGGTTTCTTAAACAATACCTTCGCCAAAATAATGATGGCAAAAATGCTTTTTCCTTAAACGTCTTGCCCAAAATCAAGGCTTTATTCGACATATCGAAGTACTGGATCAAAAGCCCTGTATTTCGTAGGTTTTACGTTAAAAACCCTTTCTGGAAAAACCAGAAAGGGTTTTTAACTTACCAGGAATTTTTGCCTAGTAAGAAAAACCCTTAATCCAGAAAGGCTTGTGACTAAGTTCTCACTCTTAAAATTGGCGAAGGTATTGTTAAAGAAACCGGGTTTCTCTACGTTAACGAGTGATTTAGGAGCGCTATAGTCGTTATTAATCAACCCTAACAGTTAATACAAGCAAAGGTAGCGCTTGCGTTTTGGAATGCACTGAAATAAATGATGATCAAAAAAAATAATCAGTAAATACAGCAGTTTCTCTCAGATATTGCGGATGATAAAAAGCATTTCCTGTTTCTGCATTTTCGACTAGATATAAATATTCTCTTGTCCCACCTTTTTCTGACTGTATTCGGACAAATTCTCTCTCTGTAACAACGAGGTCAGGACTAATTTTTAGTCTAGGAATGTTAGGCTTATAGCCTTTTGAATCAGCCCACGTTGTTAAGCGATAGCTAACAGTGCATATTTTTTAATTATCGTTATTTGGCTGCCTGTAGTTTTTGAGAATAAATAGTAAGCTCTACTGAGAATGTACAATAATATGTATTGTTCCCAAAACCACACTATATATTACAGTTCAAATTGTTGAAAGACCATGGTAAACAATACACAGAAAGTAGACGCTGTCTTTGAAGGTGGGGGTGTCAAGGGAATAGGTCTGTTTGGAGCAGCAGCCGTAACAGAGGAGAAAGGTTATGTTTTCGAGAATGTTGCGGGCACATCAGCTGGTGCAATTGTTGCGTGTCTGATCGCCGCCGGATATAAAGGCACTGAATTAAAGAGCATTGTACAGGGATTAGACTACACCAAGTTCAAAGATCCAACACTAGAGCAAAAAATTCCCCTCCTTGGTTCTTTGTTGAGCTTGGTCTTAAACAAAAGTCTCTACAAGGGAGACTACTTTGAGAACTGGCTACAAAATCATCTGCAACAGAAAAACATCTCTACTTTCGGTGACTTGGTGATCGAGGAGTACAAAGACAATCCCCAGTATCGCTACAAACTGCAGGTGATCGCTAGCGATATTTCACGCGGCAGGATGCTGGTACTGCCACACGACATTGTTAATTACGGCATAAATCCGGATTCCCTAAGCGTGGCGAAGGCAGTGCGGATGAGTATGAGCATCCCGTTTTTCTTTGAGCCAGTCATCCTTAAAGATTCCACCGGCGCATCCAACTACATCGTAGACGGGGGCGTCCTGAGCAATTTTCCTGTCTGGATCTTCGATGACGGTACTCCCAATCCCCCTTGGCCTACCCTTGGCTATAAGCTGGTAGACCCTAATATGGACAAACCCCACAACATTCAAAGTCCATTGTCCCTTTTCAAAGCGCTGTTTTCTACAATGATGGAGGCTCATGATGCCCGATACATTGAAGACAAAAACTTTGCACGCTCAGTCCCTATTCCCACTGTCGGAGTGCAGACAACCGAGTTCGATATTTCATTACAGAAGAAAGTTGAGCTTTATGAGTCTGGCGTCAGCGCTGCGGAGAAGTTTTTCCAGATGTGGAACTTCGAGACATACAAAAAGCAGTATCGTCAAGCCGAACCCCTAGGCAGGGAGGAGAGGTTGCATGGGTTTTCCAACTAGTCTCAGTTTATACTAAACTCTAGTAAAGAGTTATACATCCCATTTTCCATGACTGAGACTGCCCTCGACAGATTATGTTCGCTGGAGTTTCCCAACGCTCAACAAAAAGTTAAAACTAAGATTACCAATTACGAACTGTTTCGGCAAGCAGCGTTTAATCGACCAGAATATTATCCCTTAAATCAGTCGGTAAACGCAGAGCTTTATCGACCAATCGCCTCTTGGATGGGACGGTTGATTTTACCACCGCAGGAGCAACGCCAATCAGGTGTTTTGTTTGAAGTGCATCACGCAGATCCCGAACACGAAGATTTGGTGGGAGAGGTCGTGTATTTGAAATGGATTGACGACCCCAAAGCCAAAATATCCGTTCAGTCGATCACAAAGGATCTTCACTTCAGCAAGGAAGCACTTTACAACTACAAACAGGGGAAAATCGAGCCAATTCGCCTGAATCATTGGCGACAAGTTACTCCATTAGAGTCGCTGGCTGGTTCAAGACCCAACGATGATGTGATTGTCATGTTGCACGACCCGGTGGTGGTTGATGAGCATAGTAAGACTTCTGACACCCTCACCCCTTCACAAACAACTGTCACCCTTTACATTACCAGTGAACCTGTTCAAATTTCTGGACGCTTTTATGGGTTAGTGAAGTTTTTGCAGCCCATGCGACCAGGCAGCGAACAGTTCCGGGTGGTTCATTTCAATCGCGCTTCCAGTCAGTTTGACGGAGTTGAGGAAGTCGTGCAAATGCCTGAGGTGATTCCCTTTGAGAAGGTAATTTACCCCTCCACCAGCCGCGATATTGAAAAGTCTCCCCTTAATGCTACAGGCTGGTATATTTACGGTGCAAAAAATGCGAACCAGATGTTTGTTGTGCAGGCGCTAGCCCCCCGTGCCTTGTTGCGACTCCAACCCGAACAGGTGATTTTTGGCAAAAAAGCAGCGATTGAATATCTCAAAAAACGCTCTTGGCACGATATTACCACACACAAAGGACAAATACAATCTGTTCTTTTGAGTCAGAAGGGCTTGGATAGCCAGCAAGCAGTGTCCCGTTGGCGTGAGGGTGACCGTGCCTTACTTATACACGTTTATGGTGGTATAGGCGGCAAAAAACGCGAAGCCGCAGCTAAATTCCCGATCTACTTTGGTCATTTTGCCTATGGGGTGGCAGAGGTGGTGCGGGAACCGTTGACAGGTGAGTTGCGCTTTGACATTGAGTATCACCAAGTTTATTGCCACAACACTGATGCACTGATTGCGGGTACACTGTCCTGGACCCGTTATATGGGCGATCGCCAGTTTGGTTGGTTGGGAATTCGTCCCGTTTCCGACATCCTGATCAAGTTAGATGCGGTCACTGAAGACTACGAAGTTGATGGAGTGAAGCACTCACCATTGAGAGTTCTCATCCGTCAACTTGAAATTATGACAGCGCGTTACCGAATTGGGGATGGCACGGGTGTAACCTACGTTGGTCCGGCAAACAATTGCGCCCAGGATTCTAACCAAGCATTGTATGCAGCGATTAGAGCAATCCAAGTTGCCATCCAATCCCGTCCTACAGATATCCCGTTTGCCATCAAATCCAATCCGCAGTTTAAAAATTGGTTACTTCGCCATCCCGAACTCGCCACCTACTTTAAACAGGTGGTGAATTTAGGCAAAGCTCTCAGGCATGAGCTATTGCCCTTTGGGGTAGCACGGGCTGACTGGCAGAACTCTATTGAAGACCTCGGAAGTTCTCTAGAGGACAGTCCTCTAAAACAACTTTTTACAGCTTTATTGAGTTGGCGAACCATCCTGCCTCACAAGGCAAGCGATACCGTTACGCAGATATTTATCAACCAGGGAGCCTCTATATGGATACTCAGTACCAGTCAGGTAGGCAACTCAGATCCAGATATTGCCGCGATCGCTCCCTTCACCTTTTAGCTAAAATTTGGGAGCGATGTCTAGCGACAAGCCGCTACGCGTCTACGCCTTCAATCACCAGCCTTACATTTTACCTTTCTGCATGACTTCTTGAAGATGGTGGCGGATCTCCTGTGCTTGGTCAATATCAGCCTTGCGCAACTTCTCGAACAGTTCTACGCAAGGTTGGGAATTGGCTTGCTGTGCGTCTTTGATGTAAGTGTCATAAGCCCTAATTGCTTCACCTTTATTCTGCAACACGGTGATAAAATCGTACTCCAGGTTGCTAATGGGACTTTGACCATTTCCTGTGCTTTGAGTCATTGATTTACCCTCCTTTATGTTTCTAATTAACTTTTATACTCACCCTACAAGAGACATTCATCTGCCCACAAGAGTATAAGAGTATTCCACTATGTAGAGACGCGACATGTCGCGTCTCTACACCTTAAATTACCACCAAAAATCCTTAACCGAGTAGTATTGCCTCTGGTCTTACCACTAACGAAGCGCAGCCTCTGCTCAGTGTATTCCCTGCTTCTAGCTGGAAAGGAGATACAAACTAAGCCCAGTCAGGGGTAATGACACTTTTATTGTGCCACAATCGCGCGTTACTCCCGAACCGCCCAAAAATTACCTATTTTAATAAACCGCGAAGACGCGTTCGCGCAGCATCTCCGCCACTGAGAAGGACACGAAGAAAGAAGATCGGTAATCTTACACCGGGAAGGGAGTAGCTTACCGTGGCTGCTCATTCAGTTTTGGCATTTGTTGTAATAAGTTTTCTGCATTCCTCGCCCACTGGGAATTACCCTGAGCAGTGTATAAATCTTTCGCATTTTGCAACACCTGTGCCGCTTCAGCATATTTCTTTAACTGTATAAAAGCTAACCCTGCACCGTAATAAGCGTTGGGATAATTAGAATTAGCTTCAGCAGATTTTCTAAAAGCTTCTAAGGCATCTTGCCACTTACTTTGGTTGAATAAAATTGTGCCAATATTATAATGAGCTTCTGGATATTTAGGATTAATTTTTAATGCCTTGCTAAACGCATCTTTTGCTTTATCAAGCTTGCCTTGTTGGATATAGCATATCCCCATATAATAGGCAGGCTCCGGTGCATTTTGGCTATATTGCATTGCTTTTTTAAAAGATGCGATCGCCCGATCCCAATCTCGTTGCTGCACTTGTAACAATCCCAAGTTATAGTAAGCAACCCCCAGTTTTGGATCAAGTTCCAGCGCCCGTTGCAAGTAATCATTTGCCTGCTGCAAATTATTACCTTCCAACAACGACCCGCCTAAATTAGCAAAGGCTAGGGCAAAGTTGGGATCAGCCTGCGTTGCTCGATAAAATGCATTAGCAGCTGGTTGTAATTGCCCTACTTGTCGCAGTGCTAGACCTAAATTGTAGTGCGCTGGTGCTAAATTAGGATCAAGTTCGGTGGCTTTGCGAAAGGCAGCGATCCCATCTTGTACTCTACCTGAAGTGATCGCCTGTAACCCTTCATTCAAAAAGTCTGTAGCGCTTCTACCAGCGTATTGGGCTAGTAGGGGCGGGGTGACCCCGCCCTTACGTCCGTGGGGACTGGGGGATGGGGAGAGGGCGAGAGAGGGGGTGTTGGTGAGAATGCTACTGCCTACTAACATTAAACCTACTAGAATTCTCAGCCGATAGTTGGCAAGCGATACTCGCATCGATTTTGTGTCTGGCAACATCTTGAGTTACGTTTACTTCACAAAGATTTTGTGACAAGTGTATCTGTTCACAGCATTTGCTTCACATTTGTTGACTGTCTAGGAAGTGTGGAAGCCCAAGAAACTTACAACGCCCTAATAGGAGTTGATGCGGCAATTGTAGTTTGCGAACCCATCACAGATCGCGTCCTTACCCTTGCCCACCTTGTCTTTGTCAACAAAATTAGGACTTACGCATTGACAGAAATACTCAAGTATGATGTGGTTTCGGTAGGGC
>CAZZXJ010000317.1:0-7535 GCA_964657905.1 uncultured Stigonema sp. | reverse complement strand
TTGTCTTGGCGGTTCGATAAATTAAGCTTTTTGGCAATTTTTGCGTAAGTCCTGCTTTATAGTATTTGGTGGGCAATGCCCACCCTACGGAATACTAATTGTTAGCTGCAACACCTAAATTACGTACCAAGAAAGCCCACTTGTCTGCTGCTTCCTCGATAATCTTGGCTGTTGGTTTGCCCGCACCGTGTCCTGCCTTTGTCTCAATTCTAATTAACACTGGCTTTTCAGCTGTGTGTGCTGCTTGCAAAGCCGCAGCAAATTTGAAACTATGTGCCGGAACAACGCGATCGTCATGATCGGCTGTAGTAATCATCGTTGCTGGGTAGGCTGTACCAGGTTTAAGGTTGTGTAGTGGTGAATAGGCATAAAGCGCCTTGAACTCCTCTGGATTTTCTGGCGAACCATATTCCGCAGTCCAAGCCCAGCCGATGGTAAATTTGTAGAAGCGCAACATATCCATTACACCCACAGCTGGCAAAGCTGCACCAAATAGATCAGGACGCTGAGTCATGCAAGCACCTACCAGCAATCCCCCATTGCTTCCACCGCCGATCGCCAACGAAGCCGGCTTTGTGTAACCATTGGCAATTAACCATTCAGCAGCGGAGATAAAGTCATCAAACACATTCTGCTTTTTCAGCTTCATTCCCGCTTGATGCCATTCTTCTCCATACTCACCACCGCCACGTAAGTTGGGAATAGCATAAACCCCACCCATTTCCATCCAGATCACGCTACTGACAGAAAAGCTAGGTGTTATTGAGATATTAAAACCACCATAAGCATACAGATATGTAGGGTTATTTCCATCTAATTTAATTCCCTTTTTGTGCGTAATAAACATTGGCACTTTTGTGCCATCTGTGCTGTGATAAAAAACTTGTTTCGTCTCGTAATCATTAGGGTTAAAATCTACCTTTGGTTGACGGAAAACTTCACTTTTTCCGCTTACCATGTTGTAACGATAGATAGTTCCTGGTATGGTAAAGCTGGTGAAACTATAAAAAGTTTCCGTGTCATGTCGCTTGCCATCAAAACCACCGGCAGAACCAATTCCTGGTAATTCTACTTCGCGTACAAACGCGCCTTTCATGTCAAAAATTTTGATTTGGCTGCGAGCATCTTTGAGATAATCAGCAACAAACTGGTTATTAATGATGCCGACGCTTTCCAATGTTTCAGCCGATTGGGGGATGATTTCTTGCCAATTTTCCGGCGCTGGGTTTTTAGTATCAATGGCGATGACTCGTCCTCGTGACGCATCTAAATCAGTGCGGAAATAGAAGACGCTATCATCATGGTCGATAAAGCTGTAATCGGCATGAAATTCGCTAATCAGTTCTACTACTTCTGTATGGGGATGAGTTAAATCTTTGTAGAAAACCAGATTTCTGGGGTCACTTCCCAACCAAACTGAAATGATCAGGTAGCGTCCATCTTCTGTAACACCACCACCAAATCCCCATTCTTTATGGTCTGGGCGTTGGTAAATGAGAATATCTTCTGATTGGGGTGTACCAAGTTGGTGGTAGAAAAGTTTTTGGTAATAGTTGGCATCTTCTAATTTGGTTTTTTCATTCGGCTCATGGTAGCGACTGTAGAAAAACCCTTTATGGTCATGGGTCCACGATGCACCAGAGAATTTAATCCACTTGAGGTGGTCTTGTAAGTCTTTACCAGTTTCCACATCCCGTACTTTCCACTCTTGCCAGTCAGAACCAGAAGTGGATAGACCATATGCTAAAAGCTTACCATCTTCACTAATGGATAGTCCAGAAAGGGCAACAGTGCCATCTTCGGAGAGTTTGTTAGGGTCGAGTAAGACGTTTGCTTGGGCGTCGAGGGTTTTGAGGGTGTAGAGGACACTTTGGTTTTGCAGTCCGTCGTTTTTAAAGTAGAAGTAGCGATCGCCCTCTTTAAAGGGAATACTATATTTTTCATAGTCCCACAGCTTGGTAAGACGCTGCTTGATTTTTTCCCTAGCAGGAATTTCCTTGAGATAGCCAAAAGTAACTTTGTTTTGCGCCTCAACCCAAGCCTTGGTTTCCTCCGAGTCAGGGTCTTCTAACCAACGATAAGGATCGGCAACTTGAGTGCCATGGTAGTTGTCAACTTGATCGCTCTTGCGGCTGAGTGGGTAAGTCAAGGGTTTTTCGAAAGACATGGTTGGGGATGGTAATAGTCTTTGTAAATGGTAGTCTGAAGACAGAGCTTTGAGTTGATTGGTTGTATTGTTTTTGGGAACCGCAATAGCAGGAGCAAGCAAACACTTACAGATAAAAATTATTATCAATAAGTTAACTAAAAACCGTCGCGATAATATTTTAGTCAATAGTTATTACTATTGACTCTTGACTATTGACTAATTACTAGTTTCTCCCCTTTCACCATCCTTCCTGCTGCTTCAAGTAAAGCTTCCTCAAGATAGGGTTTAGTGAAGTAGCCGCTTGCACCTAGTTGAATTGCCATTTGTCTGTGCTTGTCCGCACCCCGTGAAGTGAGCATGGCGATGGGCAATTGGTTGAGATTAGGGTCTTTCTGAATGCGAGAGAGCAACTCTAGACCATCGCAACGGGGCATTTCAATATCGCAAAATACGATATCACAAGGCAGACCAGAACGGAGTTTGTCCCAAGCTTCCTGACCATCACGCGCCTGTTCTACACGATAACCTGCTTTGTTAAAAGTGAGAGAGAGAAGTTCCCTGACTGTAATTGAGTCATCAACAATTAGCACTGTTGGGTCAATTTTCACCAACGGGATGTCTGGCACAAAGGGAGTAGATCTGTGTTCGCCAAGGCTGAAACTACGTTGTTTAGAGGTTCGTCCCTGGAATATATCAATTATTTCCAGCACATCAGCAATAGGCATAATGCGACCATCACCCAAGATAGTCGCACCTGCTACACCAATGGGTTTGGGGCATGGTCCTTCAAATTGCTTAATCACAATTTCTTGTTCGCTGAGTACCTGGTCAATCTGTAGGGCAATTAGGGTATTTGCTGATCGCACGACCACAACGGAAACCATATCGTCGTCGCGGATACCACCATAGACGTTACCTCGACTCAGTTGACGATTTAAGGTTAAAAGTTCCTTCAGTGGTCGGAATGGCAACACTGTATCATGCCAGGGAATAAATTTTTGCCCGTTGGGACCCTGCTGTATATTTTTTACAGGTACGTCTAGAGTATCTTCTACCCCGTCCATGGGGAAGGCAATGCGGGCTTTATCTGAGACGCAGCAGAGAGCTTTGCAAATACTCAGGGTCAGGGGCAAACGAATGGTGAAGGTGGTTCCCTTGCCTAAGATGGAATCGATGCTAATTGTCCCCCGAATTTCGCTGATCCTAGTGAGCACTACGTCCAAACCAACACCTCGACCTGCTAATTCATCTTCCTTGTCTTTGGTACTAAAACCCGGCTGGAATAGCAGGTCGTAAACATCAATGCGAGACATGGTTTTGACTTTTTCTGCCGTCATGATACCCATTTTGATTGCCTTTGCCTTTACCCCTTCAAGATCAATACCTGCGCCATCATCTCTGACGGAGATGATGGTTTGGTTACCTTGATGGAAAGCACGGACAGTGATAACTCCCATCAATGGCTTAAGAGCATTTTGTCGAACTTCTGGTGTTTCAATACCGTGAGCGATCGCATTATTCAGCAAATGCGTCAGTGGGCTTTTCAGATGCTCTAGAATCATCTTGTCAATCAAGGTATCCCGACCTTCGATCATCAGCTGCGCTTGTTTACCACACTTGATGGCACTCTCGCGTACTCCTCGCTCTAAGGGAGTGGTAACTTCGGCAAAAGGCTCCATACGACTTCGCGTGATTCCCTCTTGTAGCTGGGTAGTGATCTGTCGGAACTGCCGCGCTACTTGCTCAGTTTCTTCGGTAACAAACTCTATGTCACTAGCTGACTCGCGCACCCGTACAATCAGTTCAATCATTTCCTGGGATAAAGTATGGAAGGGAGTAAACCGATCCATTTCTAGCTCAGAAAAACCCCTGTCTGTATCGGGGTGAAACCCAACAACTCCATGGTTTTTGCGACTGGCTAGTAGAGACGCTTCCAGCAGCGATCGCTCGTACAATTCCTGCATCCTCGCTCCCACGTCCGATAACTGCTGCACCTGATTAAGCAAATTATCTAGAGATTGTCGCAGGCGCTCTTGATCCTGTTCCAAGCTGTTGCGATTTACTACCAATTCCCCAACCAAATTGCTCAGGTCGTCCAAATGCTTAACTGGAACCTTCATTAGTTGTTCAAATCTGGGAGCGCGAGTCACAGAGGTTCGTGGAGGTAAATCTCCCTTCACCATCTCGACCAATTCTTTAAATTGATCGTCGATGTCTCCTTTGCCAACTTCTGATTTAACCTGCGTTGGTACTAAATTCAG
This sequence comes from uncultured Stigonema sp., assembly GCA_964657905.1. Taxonomy (GTDB): domain Bacteria; phylum Cyanobacteriota; class Cyanobacteriia; order Cyanobacteriales; family Nostocaceae; genus Stigonema. The sequence continues at coordinate 3,125 of CAZZXJ010000317.1, read as the reverse complement.
CAATTCTTCTAATGCCGCAATTTCTTGTTCTGGTACAAAATCAGCAATTCTATTTAATACTTCTTCTCTTTTTAGTAAATCATCTAACTCAGTAAATTCGTCTTGTATCAGTACGTCATCTGCCGTTTCTCCCTGTTCTGTTTGGGAATCTTGTGCCTTAAGATACCATAAAACAGCATCTTCATTTTCTATGACTACCTCTACTACCTCTACTTCTGCCGTTGGGGAGGGCACTTGCGTAAGGGGGTTTCCCCGCCCTTGCAAAGTGTCCGTTGCTATTGCCAACTCAGAATTTTCAAGATCAGCAAAAGTTACCGCTTCACTTGTTGATGCTCCCACTGACAAATCTGGTAAATCAGCTACTTGAGCGTCTACGAGATCCAGTAAACTGTCTATAGACTCATCGAATTCATTAAATGATTTCAAGTTAGAGCCATCTAATTCAGCCACATTTATGAAGTTATCATCGGCTGTCAGGTCGCTTTCTACTATATTCAGCAATTCACTGAAATCAATTGCATCGCCTTGCAATGCATTTTCAAAAGCTGTCATTTCTGTAAAATTAAAGACAGCTTGCAAGTTAGTTATTGTCTCTATATCTACCACCTCTGGGTGTGTTTGTAATAGAGGCTCATCTGTAAAACTTATATCCAAGGGAGTTTCTGTGGCGAATAAATCATCGCCTAAACTCTGCTGTTGCACTGTAAAAGGATTGTCTGTGTCAAGAGCAATATCATTTGAGCTAATTGTGGCTATGTCCTCTAACAGGACTGTAAAAGACTCGTCGCTCTCCATCTCTAGAGCATGAAACCAATCAATTTCTATTTCAGTAGATGGTTGTGGTAAACTCGCCTTTGAAGTGTCTGTAGCCGTTGTAAATTCTGGCATCAATTCCAAAGCTTCTGGAGACAGCGCCGTGGACGAGGAGCCTAACTTGAGGCTGCCCTGCTGAGACACCTCACTATCGTCAACATTTGAGGAAATAGTTGAATTGGTTGATGCCAGATCCTCAAATAAATTATTGCTAGCATTCGCTAATATCAGGTTCAGTTGCTCTTGGGATTGGAAACTGATATCTAGTTCTTCTAAATTTAAACTTGCTGTAGTTGAGGATATAGACTCTTTATTTTCACCAAAAATATGATCAAAAGCTGCGTTTTGATGCAAAATTTCATCTAACGCCTTTGCTGCGTCCTCCTCCACAACAGGAGTAAATTCACCTTGTTCTTCCTCTTGGTTTCCCTGCTTCCAGAAATTGTTCAGATCTTCTTGTTGTCCAGAAAACTCTGCTACTGTTGTAAACAGCGTTTCCAATAAATCATTGGATGTTGACTCGCCATTAGGCAAGGCTGGGCTGTCATCTTCTTCAGTGTCAGCAAACAGTTCGTCTAAAGACAAGATTTGGTTTGAATGCGGGATCAGGTCTGATTTTGTGCGGACACTAGGAGCAATTTCCAACCCCAGGTCTGATGAAGTAGTTTCTTTTAATAACTCCTCAAAACTGCTTTCATCGTTGATGGATAGTTCCCTCAAACTGATGATAGTTTCAGACAAGCGATCATTTACTTCGTCTGTGGGCAGTGATTGATTATCTTGTATATTTTCACTCTTTAGTGTTAGATCATCCGAGTTGCTTTGTTGAGTTTGTGTTACTATTATATCGTCTTCGGCTAAGTCTTCACTACTAAACTCAATGACCAACCCAACAGGTGCTTGATTTTCTAGTTCTAAATTCTCTTCTTCTTGGAACTCCTCACCAAACAACTGCACCAGGGTAAATTCTTCTTCTTTTGGAGTTGTTTGACTCGGATGACGACTAGTCTCTTCTTCAAATAAAAATTGAAATTCCCTATGATTATCCTCATAATCGCTGTTGATCCTCTCAATTTCCGATTTATTGGTGGCGTCCATGTCGAGGATTTCCACTTGTTCCCAGGTTCCATCTAGGTCGGGAGTCTCGCCTTCAAACAAATCGGCAAGAGTATTTAACTCGGCTATTCCTACCTCAGGAGAATTGGTTTCAGTACTTTCAAGAGGAACAAGTGCGTCGTCTTCACTGTCACTATTAAGTTGTTTGGATAGCTCTGATAAGGTAGTGATGCTGTCTTTTGGCTGAATCTCTAACATCTCTAAGGGAGCAGCTAACCCGGTAAAATTATCAGTTGTTGGTGGAATTTCATAGTTGCTCTCAGTGTAGATGCTGTTAACTACCATTGGTGCTGCAATGTTAGTCACTTCATCGACCAAATCAATTTCTAACAATTCAACTTCTGAGTTGGGGATGAGTGATTCTAGTTGCGGACTAATTGCGATTTCCGCTTCCCTACCTGCTAAGACTAATTCTAGACCTTGTTTGATTTCTGTAATGACAATTTTAGCTAAGGTTAGATAGGTGTTTTCAGGATTGACGATCGCACTTCCGGCAGATCGACACAAATTACACCAACCCGACCAATTTAATGCCTCACCGAGTCTGGCTAACTTGTGACAACACTCCTGAAGATTTTGTCGAGTTTCAGGTGTTGCCGGTTGCTTAAATTGTTGCAACATCTCCCTAAGTGTCTGTATCACTTGGGTTTGGATCTGTTGCCCTCTATCACTTTGGGTTGATACTACTTGTGACGATGCAATGGCACTCGTTTCTTGTACATATGTACTGGTTGCTACCTTACCACCTCCTTGTTTTACGAGTACTTCCAAATGTTCGTACAGCCACTTAAAGACCGGTTCTGCTTCTGACATCAGATCGTTAGCTGTTTCTTCCGAGAGACCAAACGGTCCCTGTAAATGTTCCAACAGTGCTTTCAATGTGTCAGATACACCAAGAAACAGAGACTCTAACTTTTGGTCAACCTGCACCGGGTGTTCTTTCAAAACTTTGAAACAGTCCTCCAATCGGTGAGATGTGTGCTGAATGCTACTTAGACCCAGCATTGCCGCTCCTCCTTTAATGGAATGAGCCGCCCGGAAGACTTCATTGACTATTTCCGGGTCGTTCAAGGTACTCTGGAGATTCAGCAACCCCTGTTCAATTGTATTTAGGTGGTCTTTTGCTTCCTCGATGAAGTAACCCAAAATGCGCTGTTGTTGTTCTGCTAGCATAGCAAAAGTTAGTTGTTAGTTGT
>CAZZXJ010000316.1:0-7551 GCA_964657905.1 uncultured Stigonema sp. | reverse complement strand
ACTAATAATTAATCAAATATGAAGCAGATACTCTGGTGGTACATGATCCACCAACCACACGCCATTATCCGAACAGTAGAAAATAAAGCCTGCCTTATGCATTGCAGCAACATCCACCGCAAAGACTACTGGTTTGCCGTGTCTTGCGCCGACAGCTTTTGCTGTGGTAATATCCGATGATAAATGCACATGATGCCGCGACATTTTGTCAAGTCCTGTTTGCAGAATTGACTCAACTGCACCCGCACTTGTACCGTGATAAAGTACATTGGGAGGAAAAATAGGTTCTAATTGCAAATCGACTTCTACGCTGTGTCCTTGGTTAGCACGAATCAGAGTGCCTGTGGAGTCAAAGGAAAAGCGTTTTTTGTCGTTGTTGGCAACTACTTCATTTAATTCGGCACCGCTGATAGAAAACTGGTGTTTTTTACAAGCTGCCAACAGTTCATCTACCGCAACCCAGCCACCGGGCGCGAGTTTAATGCCAATGCGATCAGGTTGATGGCGTAAGTGTCGGCTGAGATATTTACTAATTTTGATTAGGCGAGAATTATTCATCAAGCTACTCCCCTGCAACAGTGAAAGCTTGCTGATATAGTTGGTGTACCTTGAGCAATCAGTTGGTCTAGGACTTCTTTTATACGATTATACCATTTTCCAACACAGTAGCGATCGCATCCGGGAAATGGATAGTAAAGCTAGTCATTCTCCATAAACTTTGATAGCAAGGAACGAGTCCAAGTTGCAGATCTACTACAATCATCCCAGTTAAGTAGGACTTATCAATGACCCAAGCAAAAATACTCAGTTCCTAGTTGACTAAGCATAGATATTTAAAAGATAATACTAACAAAATATTAAGTAATTTCACAAACCCTTAAAAGGTTGGTGAAACGTTTGCAACTATTGTTTATGCAGCTTCGAGGCTTTTCCAAATCAATCCAAGTTCAACTAAATTCTTGGAAAATTCATTGATCTGCCCCATGAGAGCTTAAGCTTTAGAAGCCAAAACCTATTTTATGGAGTTCTCCATGTCAAACCCAGACACTCTTGTTCAACCCGCCGTCCTGCTCACTATTATTGCTGAAACAGTGCTGAAAGATCGTATTATCCATCTGCTGAAAGATAACAGTGTAAGCGGTTACACTATTAATCAAGTGCAGGGTGAAGGCGGTCACGGCAGACGCATGGGAGACATATCAGGCTACAACACCAATATTGAAATCAAGACAATTGTTTCTTTAGAAGCATCAGATGCTATCCTGGGTGCCCTGAAAAACGAGCAAGGCAAGCACGCCTTGATAGCTTTTCGACATGATGTAGAAGCCTTGTATTAATTACTCCCTTCCTACTGCAATATTACTCAATTCGTAGGTTTGGTTGAAGGGGAGTGAAAACCAACTCGTTGCTGGGTGAAGTTCCTCAACCCAGCCTACGGCCTCTACACCTGATTAAAATCGGCAGTTTGCTCGGTGTAATCGATAGGTAACACTGCCATCAAATTGTCACTGGGTCGCGGGATGTAGTGAGATGAGAGGAATAGTTTATCGCCGTCTTTGTAAGGCTGTATTTTCTTAGCCGCTTCAATTCCCGCATCCACGGCGATTTTTACCTCAGAGACTGCACCCCGGACGACAATCGTCACGTAAGCCCCACTCACCTTTTCCATTTTCACTAACGTGACACGGGCAGCTTTACACATCACATCAGCAACCGCAAGTGCTGGAGGCAATCCCCGCACCTCAACCATTCCGACCGCAGATCCCATGAGTTAACTCCCTGACTTAGTGCTATACCTAGATTATTGCAGGATAACTGAACATTTAGTCCGTCGATATTTAAGTTTCTTGGAGTTTTTAGTGGAATTATTGCAATTAAATCAAATCAATTCAATTTTCTGCTTAGGCGCATAATCTGGAAAAACTTGATTCAGTTTTGCTTTATCTAGATTCAGATGGTTTTCCAACACAGTAGCGATCGCATCCCGGAAATCAGTCGTAATTGCCAAATCCCTACCCTGGTAAAGCTGGTCAGTTGATAAACCCGGCCATTGTCCATAAACTTTGCCACCGTGAACTTTTCCGCCCAAGACCCACATCACATTCCCATGACCGTGGTCGGTGCCACCATTGCCATTTTCGTGTACTGTGCGACCAAACTCAGACATCACCACAATTGCTGTGTTTGGATAAACTAAGCCTAAACCCTGCACCAGACTCGCTAAACCCTGTCCTAATTGGAGGAGGTTACGGGCTAACTGTCCTGTACTACTGCCCTGATTAACGTGGGTATCCCAACCACCCAAATCCATAAACGCCAACTCTATCCTAGGGTCTCTTACCATCAGTTGTGCTAACCGTTGGGCATCCCTGGCAAAGCCAGAAGGTAGGGGCGCACCATTATTCGCCATTTTCATTTCGGCATCAAGATCATTTTTCAGGGCTTGACGCGCCATGCGTCCCTCTTGATAGGTTTGGCTCAGGTCATCTTTACCGCTATAAAGTTTATCAAACGCCTCTGCCACTTGTGGCCGATCCAGTGGCAAGGGCTTGTCAGCATTTCTACCCGATTCTAGGTTGGCTACAGGCATTGGTCCAGAAAAAATGTGTGGTGTAGTCGCACCCAAACTCACAGCTTGGATAGGTGAATGTCCAGATAAGATGCTTAGTAGACGATTCATCCAACCATCGCTAGTGTTTTTCACATCAGGGGTACCGCTTTCCATGTAATATTGAGCATCAAAGTGGGAGCGAGTTGGATCGGGGGAACCACAGGCATGAACAAATGCAAGAGTTCCCTGCTTCCACAAGGGCATCAAGGGAGCCAATGCTGGATGCAACCCAAAGCGACCATCTAAATCGAGAACTCCACCTTGGTTCCCTGGTTGCGGAACAGCGATTTTAGGTCGCGCTTGATAGTAAGCAGTTTCCGAGTAGGGAACTACTACGTTTAATCCATCCACTGCGCCGCGCAGGAAAATCACAATCAAGCGCTTCTGGTTGCTGCTGTCATTAGTAGCGGATCTGGCTACATAAGCGTGGGTGCCAATAGCTGTTAGGGCACTGACTGCAAAGATGCCAGCGTCGAAAATAAAGTCCCGTCGGTTCATAAAAAAAAGTTAGTTGTTAGTTGTTAGTGGTTGGTGAAAACTCAAAATTATCTTGTTAGTACAGTGGGCGCAGAAATAACTAGACAGTTAGAAACAGGTTAAAACAAGCGTCTATGTATATATATTTCAAGGGCAAGACTCCTGACTCCTGACTCCTTGTACTAGCGATGCATAAACTCTGGACTACCCAAGATTAATGCTGCCTGGAGTTGAGGAGGGCTGGAGGCGATCGCACTCTGGGTCTTGGCTGAAAAAGAATTGCCCACTGTAATTGCTAGTTGCAAAGCATCCACAGGTTGATTGGGAGTTGATTGGATATTCCTAGTTTTATTGACAGATATTCTTGATAGTGCTAAACGTCTATTGGCGATCGCAGGGGCAAATAAGCCAGTGTTACTTTGATTAATCGGCATCGCTGATAGCGGTACGCGTCCGTTAGCAAGAGCAGTGGCGAAGCTGAGACGGCGGGTCATAGCGTCAGGATTTAACCATGCTGACTCGGTGTTTTTATAACCATCGGGAGTCAGGTAACCATAGACAGGCATTCCCAACTCTTGCAGCATATTGAGCATCGGTTGTGTATTATTGACTTTCATACCTGTTGCTCTAACCGCAGAGACTACATATTCATAGGGTGTTTTGAACTTGCTATTGAAGTTTGTGGAGTCCCAGAACTCTTTGCTGTGGAACAGAGTATTCAAAACCTCACGAATATTACCGTCGCTTGCCAAAAAGCGGTCTTGGAGATGCTTGACTAGAGTATCCGGCGGGTTATCGCTCACAAAATACTGAGCTAGCTGGTAGCTGATATGATGGGCAGTGGCAGGACTGCGAGCTAAAATATCTATGGCTTGTTCTACTTCGGCTGTACCGCTACCTTTGATTGTGTGTCCTAGGAAAACTTTATCGCTAAAATCATGCCGTTTCGGCTCAAAGTAAAATGGCGAACCATCCTCTCCTGTCGGTTGATTGAGAGGACGATATCCCCAACCAGTCAAGATCCGCGCCAGCGCAATTACATCTTGCTGAGTATAACCACCATCCACACCTAGGGTGTGCAGCTCCATCAACTCACGGGCATAATTTTCGTTCAAGCCTTGGTATCTACCACGGGCACCAGGGCTACCAGGAGCGGTATTTTGCCAATTATCCAGGTAAAACAGCATGGCAGGATGGCGAGCTGTTGCCTCCACCAGGTCACGAAAACGACCCAACACGTAAGGACGAATGGCCTCTTGTTCGTAAGATCCTACCCAGAGACGGTCTAGTCCTTTACCTGCATAAACGTTGAAGTGGTTATACCAAAAGTCCACCATCACTTCTTGGAGTTGCCGAGGACTTTCCGTTGCCCGCAATAACCGTGCTTGGAGGGCTTGTTGCATGACAAAGCGCTCCCTGCTACGAGCAGCTTTCATTTCTTCTGGGCTTGGTTTTTGATTACCCTGACGAATTGGCTGAGATTCTCTGTATAATGTAACGGGATTCAGGTTTAAAGTCTGAAGCTGCGAAAGTTGATTGGTCAGGTTTTGCGGTTCGGGGATAGAGTCGGGTGAGAGTTGCTCCTGAATGTAGCGGTCTACACCAATAGATTCCACTCTTTGAACCTCTCCGGGGCTGGGTCCAAAGCTGAGACGATTAACAATATGCAATACTTTTGGATCAACAGTTGGTGTTGGATCAGCAATGCTGGGGTCAACTCCTCCCAGTAAGATAAATAGTGATATTATTAAATGTTTAGGTTTGATGTTCATATTATTGTGTACGGGGAGTTTTAGCGGCAATCCCGGAATGCTGGTTACCGCTTATACATGTGCGCGGTCAACTTTTGCCGTTGTTGTGGATTCAAAACTTCTCGCGTGGCAAGTGTAGTTTCAAACTGAGCATCAGCTAACTCCTGCTTGAGCATCTTAAGTTCGTTGTATTTACTGCGCACTTGCTCTTTAGAGGCTGTTCCCGCCATCAGTGCTTCCAATTCCTGTTGTGCTTGATGCACTGCCTGTCTTTTTTGGGTAATCTGGTCTTTGGATTGATTACGAATCACTTTAATTTGTTGTAGCTGCTGGGGTGTAAGGTTTAACGCTTGCAGCAACCCAGATTGACCGCGTTGCTGACTGGGAGAAGGTATGGAGTTTTGAGCAACAGCTTTGAGTAACAGTAAATTTGGCTGTGCAAGGGCGCTGATACCAGCCATGGCAATCATTGCCGCCACCACAGTGGAAACACGACGCAGTAACATAGAATTTATCTCCTAGTAATTTAGTAAGTAAATTAATTCGTCATAGGCTCAGTCACAGAAAATACATCACTTTCTGGAGTATCGCCAATTGTGCCATGCCAATTGTTTTCCATAAATGTTTCCAGTTTGGCAAGTTCAGCTGGGCTGGTTTGGGCAGGGATGAAGGAACGGTAACCAACGACAGCCGCCACTAGTCCCGCAGCAACCACGGATTGAGCTAGCCAAAACGGTGAAGGGCGGCGCCGGTTTTGTCGAGGTAGAGACGTTCCATGCAACGTCTCTACATCTCGGAGAATCCCCTGTTCCAAATCTGCTGAGGCTGGGGGAACTTCAGGGCGATGTTGGCGAAGAAAATTAACCAAGTCTTTGTCATCATTTGGAAACTGAGTCATAGTTGCACTCCCTGTTGCTGAAGAAATTGACGCATGGCAGCACGAGCATGGAATAAGCGTGACTTAACTGTTCCCACAGGAATGTCCAGAATTTGGGCGACCTCTTTTTGTGGTACTTCCTCCAAGTCATGCAAAACCAGAATCGTACGATGGTCAAAGCTTAGGCTTTCCAGTCCCCGCTGCACCAAGTCTTGATAGTGCAGATCCATGAGATCTGGAGCATCTTGCTGGATAGGAGTCTTTTCCGTAAGAGTCCGCAGTTGAGTCCGCCCCTGAGCTGCTGCCTGTCGCTGGTTAGAAGCCACATTCCAAGCAATCCGGTAAAGCCAGGTGGAGAATTGTGCTGTTCCGCGAAACTTGGGCAAACCTTTCCAAGCTCTCAGAAAAACCTCCTGTACCAAATCATCTAGACTGGATGGGTCGCACAGCTGATACAGGATTGACCTCACCCGCTGCTGATGGCGACGGTAAAGCTGACGAAAGCTTTGGGAATTGCCCCGGAGACATTGTTGCACTAAGTAATGATCAGATTCGCTTTCCGATTTATTGTTGAATTGTCCCTCGTTTGAAACATTGGTTGGCACAATTAACACCTGAGGAGTCCCCCATCCATCCTTTGCATTGCTTGTACTTATAAGACCGAATGACTATGAGAAAGGTTCAAAGGGTGATGGCTCATTTCATGGTCAGAGAATTTGATGCTCCCCATGCCCACGAAATGCCACCCCTAAAAGGAGTGGGATGAGTTTAAATCTGCGGCTGTTCTGGATGAATTCCTATCAAGGATTGAGATGAAAGAAAACGAAATAAATCCACGTTACCACCGCTAATAATGACACCAATTCTACCCTGCGGTACATTTACCACACCTTCTAATAAAGCTGCTGCGGCTAGTACCCCAGTAGGTTCAACTACAATTTTGAGGCGTTCCCACAAAAAGAACATGGTGCGCACAATTGCCTCCTCAGATACGGTTACCATATCATCAACGTAATGCAGCACCAGTGGGAAAGTAATCTGACCTAGACTTGGAGTCCGAGCGCCGTCAGCAATTGTATCAGGATTTTTTACCTGCTGCAAGGTTTTAGTGTGAAAGGAGCGTGTCGCATCGTCAGCACGTTCTGGTTCTACTCCGATGACTCGACAATTGGGTAAAACTGCTTTGGTGGCAATAGCGGAACCGGAAAGTAATCCGCCACCGCCACAACAAACTAATAGTAAATCTAGTTGACCAACTTCCTCAATGAGTTCTTTGGCAGATGTGCCCTGTCCCGCCACTACATGAGGATGGTCATAAGGGGGAATGAAGACAAAATCGCGCTCTTTTGCCAGGGTTTGGGCTAATTCTTCCCTATTTGTTTGCTGTCGATTATACAAAATAACCTCAGCACCGTACCCACGAGTGGCAGCTTGCTTGACGGCTGGGGCGTCGTCAGGCATAACGATGGTAGTGGGAATATTTAACAACTGTCCGGCAAGGGCGATCGCTTGAGCATGATTCCCAGAGGAAAAGGTCAGAACGCCTATTTGCTTTTGTGCTTCAGATAGCTGTGCCAAAGCATTGTATGCACCTCTAAACTTAAAAGACCCGGTGCGTTGGAAATTTTCGCACTTGAAAAATACTTGACTATTGGTGCGATCGTTGACAGTTCTGGAAGTGAGAACGGGAGTGCGGTGAACAATACCAGCAAGACGCTTGGCAGATGCTTCCACATCTGTTATTGTGACGGATTTATGCTGTAGCATTGATAACTATGTTAACGCCCTACGATTATCTGTTGGATGGGTTTTGGATAGTATCGAGAGACAAAAGA
>CAZZXJ010000315.1:0-7587 GCA_964657905.1 uncultured Stigonema sp. | reverse complement strand
CATTCGGTTTTGATGGTTAGGCGATCGCCTTTGCGCCAAACAGACCATAAGGAGCGATCAAGTTGATGTTTCCGTTTTAAAATAGTGGCAATTGAACTATTTGAGCTTCCTTGACGCTACCAAGATTCGATAGGGAAATTCCCAACAACCTAATACTGCGTAGACGCGGAGCGGCTTGTCGTGAGACATCGCCCAGTTCAATCGCTTCAAATAGTCTCCTTGCCATCAGGCTAATCGCACTCAATTCACTAATTGGAACGATTGCCGAAATCCCGAAAAATGTATTAAAAACGTAATAATAAAAATTACTAACTCGGTAAATTAGAAAAGTGAGCAAGAAATGAGCACGTTTTGGTCTGGAAAGTGAGTAGTAGGAGCAAATAAGCTGTGGAGAGCTTCGGTAATAGCCGCAGTCTTTTTTGAAATCCAAATCAACTTGCTATTTCCAAACCAACAATAGAGGCTAAACACCTCCAGAAGGGCAACTATGAGAATAAATACTCGGAGTATCACCTCTTTTATACCAACTGAAGGCAGGTTACTCATAGATAAAGCAGTCCAAATATTTCTTTCCATCAAACGATCGCTATATTGGACTAAAGCTACTCATTTTTTTCGTCCCCTAGTGGCCTTTGTCGCTATTTTGCTTGTAGTCCTAATCTCTGCAACCCCTAAAGCTTTGGCTTCAGACCACCAGGACACAACTTTTCTTGCCACTAAGCTTACGGCTGCGGATCTCACAGATTTGTTTGTGTTTGAGAGTCCGAAAAACCCCGAAAATGTTGTCTTAGTCATGGATTTCGACCCTCTCATCGTTTCTGGTGAAATCAGACCATTCGATCCAAATGTTCTTTATCAGTTCAAAATTGATAACACTGACGACAGTATTGAAGATGTCGTACTCCAATTCAATGTAAATGGCACAGGCGATGAGCAAACTGTTACAGTCCGTGGCCCAGGTCGTCCAATTAAAGTAGGAACTTCTTCAGCTTTGCTTCCAGTAAGTTGGAAAGGGCAACTCAACCGAAAATTCTCCGCAGATAACGGCATGAAGTTCTTTGTTGGCACACGCAAAGACCCGTTCTTTTTCGATTTGGAACAGTTCTTCAAAATCATCCCGGATCGCAATTATAATTTCCAGCCTAATCCTAGTCCTCCCTTCCAAGTCCTTTCCTTCAGGCCACCTGGAGAAGCACAAGACACCCTAGCCCCATTCAATGTCCACTCAATTATTGTTGAGCTACCCAGGGAACTACTTGGTAGTGGAAAGATTGGTGTTTGGATGACAACTAGTGTTAAAACTCCTAGACACAGAAACGGCAATTTTGCTCAGATTGAGCGCTTAGCAGTTCCAGCCCTGAATGAACTTTTTATGGACTTTAAGGCTCATAATAATAGTAATCTTCAGACGCCAACCAAAGACGCTAGCAATCAATCCCAATTCATTCAAGCCTTTGTCAAAGCGATCGGCAGACCTCAAGGCATAGCCGATGCAGTTATCTCAGTGGCGATTCCTGATGTTATCCAAGCTGACGTTTCTAAACCTAGCGGTAGTTATTTTGGTACTCAGTTAGGCGACAACTTTGGTGGTAGAAGACTAAAAGATGACGTCATTGATGTAACAGCATCTGTTGTCTTTGGTGATGCAGTTACAGGGATTTCTACAGGTGAAATTCCGGGGCTGACTAGCGATAATGTTGGGCCTAATGATGCTAACTTTCTTTCTACCTTCCCTTATTTAGGTAATCCTTTGTAAGGTTTATGTATCTACGAACACTATGGCTGTTAGCGCTGACTAGCCTACTGGTTTTACTCAGACCCTCTGATACACAAGCGCTAAGTTTAGGCTACACCAATAGATTAGTAGGCACATACACAAGCGCTGTGCAACTGCTGACTGTTAATTCCAGGCAGATATTACCAGTTCAGCAGTCAGATTTAGTCTTCCCCGATTATTTACAGCGATCGCATATTATCAGCGTCTATGAGGAGAAAGTTGCCCAATCTCCCAATTCCTCAATATTTTTACGTCTGTTAGCTGATCAATATTTGAGGCGCTTTCGAGAAGTGGCAGATGTCGAAGATGTACTGCGGGCAGAACAGGCAGCACGTAGATCACTGGCACTACAGCCGCGTCATAATCAGGTTTCTTCCATGCTCCTAGCATCAGCTTTACTATCTCAACATCAGTTTCGAGAAGCTTTAAATGTGTTAAATAACACTCAAAATCCATCTCTTGATCATCCCAATATTGTCTCGCTGAGGGCATCGATTCAGATGGAGTTGGGTGACTATGAAGCAACTCATCAACTATTGCAGAACCTTGCTGAGGAAGAATCTAACTCTGGTCATAACGCGGTTTTAGCCCGTTACTTAGAGTTAACTGGCAATCTAGCCTCAGCGCGACAACTGCTAGATGAGGCTATGCAGCAGATGGACTCTTTCTACACGACGAGCGCAGAAACTCGTGCTTGGTTTCATGTGCGGACTGGGGATCTTGCTTTTGCCGCCGGGGATTTTGCCAAGGCTGAGCAGCGATATCGGGAAGCGCTTGACCTCTTCCCACGGCATATAGCTGCGTTTACAGGACTGGCTCGCCTCTATGCGGCACAGCATCGATGGCAGGATGCTCTGAATACCGCAAACCAGGGTATAGAACTGATGCCGTTGGTAGAAACGCTGGGGTATAAGGCTGATGCTCAACTAGCTCTGGGAGACCAAAAAGGCGCAGCTGAAACTGAAGATTTGATCGGGGTAGTAGCTTACCTGAGCAAGGTTAAAGGAATCTACGATCGCGCTTTGGCGGTCTATTACACTGAACACGGAATTCATTTAACAGAGGCACTACAGATTGCCCATAGTGAAGTAGCAGTGCGAGACGATGTATATGCAGAGGATACGTTGGCTTGGGCCGCTGCGGCTAATGGGCAATGGCTGGAAGCGCAACGGGCAGCACAACGGGCAACTCGCTTCGGGACAGAGGATGCTTTGCTGCAATTTCATGCTGGCATGATTGCGTTTCACTTAGGTAAGCGATCAGAGGCAATAAAGCGACTAACTCAAGCTGTTAGGCTCAATCCTCAATTTCATCACAAGTATGCTGATGAAGCTCGTCAAGTCTTAGCAAACCTAATGCCCTCTGTCTCAAAATAGCCTCTCCCACTCTTAACGCTATCGGGAGTTCTTTATGAAAAAGCTGCTACATTACTTGGCTTGGAGTACTGCAATCATCGCAATATGTTTATTTTGGATGCCGAGGGCGGATGCCCATCCTTTAGGTAATTTCACCATCAATCACTATGCAGGAGTGCAGGTAGTGCCAGATGGTCTGGGGATTGATTATGTTCTAGACATGGCAGAAATTCCTGCTTTTCAGGAAATTAATCACTTAGATACTAATCACAATCGCCAAGCAGAACCTGTGGAGACGGTTCAATACCCTGACCAAAAATGCCAGGAAGTCAACTCACATCTGGAACTGTTGATTAATAAACAGCCTTTAGCACTGTCTTTGATCAAATCAACAGTCGAATTTCCTCCAGGTGTAGGAGGATTATCTACACTGCGCCTGTTTTGTAACTTTCACTTGTCAACGGAGTTAGTAGGCGCGAATCAGTTAATAGAGTTTGAAGATCAGTTTTATCCACAGCGCTTAGGCTGGCGTGAGATTACTGTGGCGGCAAATGGCGTGACTATTCAAGGTGATTTCACCTCTTTGAGTATTACCAAGCGCTTGAGAGATTACCCCAGTGACTTACTCCGCAGTCCTCTCGACCAGCGTCGGATTTCCTTTAAACTCAATCCGTCTCTGACATTGAGTGAAATTGCGCCTCCACCGTCTGTTAAATCACCCAGCCGCTTAGATAATGCTTTGACAGGAAGAAGCAACGATGTCTTCACTAGCCTGATTACCCAGGAAAATCATAATTTTCTGACTATTCTAATAGCTCTAGCGATCGCCTTTTTCTGGGGTGGTTTACACGCTCTGTCCCCTGGTCATGGGAAAACCATAGTCGGTGCTTATTTGGTGGGTTCCCGTAGTAATGCCCAACATGCCTTATTCCTGGGGCTGATTATGACGATTACCCATACTGCTGGCATATTTGCTCTAGGGCTAGTCACTCTTGGCACATCCCAGTTTATTTTAACGGAGCAATTGTACCCTTGGTTAAGCGTAATCTCTGGTGTACTGGTAACTGTTATTGGTCTGAATTTGTTTATCAGTCGATTGCAAGGGACTCAGGTTTCTGATTCAAACGACCATGTACATAGTCATCAACACAGCCACGACTTGCCTCATCACCATCACCACAACCATGTACACCATCAGCATTCCCATCTACCGCCTCACGGTGATGTAAGTTCCATGAAGTGGTCTAGCCTATTAGCGCTGGGAATTTCAGGCGGCTTGTTACCTTGTCCTTCAGCCTTAGTCGTGTTGCTGAGTGCGATCGCCATGGGACGAATTGGCTTTGGACTAGCGCTGGTGTCTGCCTTTAGCTTAGGACTAGCAGCCGTACTAACTGGAATCGGCTTAATGCTAGTCTACGCCAAAAATCGGTTTGAGCATTTGCCACTCCAGATCCCCAGGATCAAGATGTTACCCGTAGCAAGTGCCTTATGTATTACCCTAATTGGCTTAGGTATTACTTCACAGGCTTTGCTCGCTCATCCCTGGAACTAGATGAAAGTGCTTTAGACAAAAGCACTCAGTTTTGTAAAAACAACCCTGAACAACTATATGTCACAAGCAATTAAAGAATCCATCGTCTCAGAAAACAATCTATCTCATCACTCTACCAAGTTTTCACAAACAGCCAAGCTTAAGAGTTTGAGTGAGTGTTCATTTAATTTTTGGCAAAAATCGCTCTTACGTTCAATCCCTATTGCCTCTGCTGCGATCGCGCTATCTAAAAGTAGCAATAACTAAGGATAGTCGTAATCTATCTAATTCATTGCTAGTTATATGTGATGAGTTTTTCAGAAAATCTTATTTTGAGGAAAATATGAAACGATTTATCTTGATCTTTTTAATAACTGCTTTGTGCATAATAGGCTACTTTGAATTTAGCTTGTCAGAGGCTGAAAAACTTTTTTGGCTGAATTTGAGTCTTTGAAATCCTCCCTCACGAAATCATTTCGCACTCCGCACTCGGAATTTTCGCGCTATTAGCTAATTTCTCTTTGCCATAAAATATCTGTAACTCTCGTCATCCCAGCTTTCAGATGACGGCGATAGGTACTGAAAGGCAAATCTAGTAACTCAGCTGCTTGTTCTTGCGTGGGGGCGGGATTTAAATAAGTTCGATAAACAGCGCGGTAGAGTTTTTCATCACGCGGGCATGATTGTAAGGATTCAACTGCTTGTTTCACCAGATTTTGTAAAACGTTAACGCGTTGGCTTTGCCCGCCGCCGGCATCGCGTAGGTGCCCAGAGGACGGCTTAGAGGAGAATTGCGTGTCCTTTGGACTCTCAGTCATACTTGCTTTTGTGGCAACTTGTTCTGACACTAAGCGCCAGAACACTTCCTGTACGCTTCGTGATCGCACTAATGGATTATTCTGTAATGCATCAGGACAACTAAAGTTACGTAACGCATTCTGCACTGCCTCCACAAATTCTGGCTGACTAAGAACTAACAGAGGTTCACCGACTGGAGTATTGTCTACAGATTCTCCGGCAGTTGTCACCTCTTTTCGTGCCAAAATTTCCTTCCATGCGGCAGGTGACACAATTCGCCAGTCATGCCCATAAACACCATAGTATCTTCCCCCAACTGTAAAATCAGTTTCAGAAAGTCGTGTTAAGTCGAAGTAGTTTAACATTGCTGTCCAACTATCTGCTTGGGCACAAGGTAGAAAGGTGTATGCTAACCCCGGTGTTTTCTGAAAATACTGCACAAAATTAATGAAAATTAGACTTTGGGTGGGGGAAACAGCTTGATAGGTGTCCCGCGCCATCCAGAAGCGGAAAATAGTTGCGCCTTCGCTCTTGCGTAATGGTGCATGGGTTTGGAGATATTGCCAAGATGCAAAAGCGCCCGGATCTGCACTCAAATCTTCAACAGTTGCTGTGTGCAATGCCACCATCATTGCAAATCCCGCAGGTTGGGAGTGCACGTCACGAAATACTACTACATTCTGCGGTTGGCGCTTCAACCAGTGATCTGCTATTTTTGCTGATGCTTCGCCTTCGTATTGTGCTACCATCCCCAGCAGTGCAGTTTTGTCCGTTTCCCGTAGTGAGTCCGTCAATAAACTACTTTGCTCACCCCAGGTGAAACAGGATCGAATCGCCGAGTTATCCCGATGTAAAAAAATATAATCAAGTAGCACTCGATGCTTTTCTTGCCCTTGGGTTTGTCCTAGTCGTTTAGTATAATATTGACGCGCTCGCTGGTGTAATTCAGTGTAGAATTCCGAATTACGCCAACGCAAGTCAGCAATTAAAACTTCGCGTGCTAAATCGTGGGGAAATAAACCCAATTGCCCTGATTCGATAAACGATAGTCCGCGCAACCACTCAAATAAATCGTGAACATCAAGTATTTCCCCTAAAGAGTGAGCCTCACTAGCCAAAGTATTTTGAGGCACAGGCAATATTTGATTTAGTGCGGCTTCGGTAGTCAGCCTGATCACCGCACAAGCTTCTAAAGCCATACGGTGTATGGGCGTTGGTACTTCTTTTATAAATCTTTCCAACAGTGTTTTAACAACATTGGGAGCAGATTCTGCTTGAAAAGAGATTTCTTTTCCCTGCGCAAACACCTCAGCAACCAAAGATAATGCTAGAGGATGTCCGTGGGTAAATTCTAGAATCGCCGGGTGTTGTGTGGTGGGAATATCTCGTGTGGTGAGATAAGTTTGACTTTCTTCTGGGGTAAGGTTGCGTAGGGGCAAGGTGTGCATCAAAGCTTGCCAACCTGGATCGCTACACCAATTAGATGAGGGGGGATTGCGTCCAGCAATCACAATTAAGGTATTAACAGACAAATGGGGTAAGAATACTTCCCGCAACCATTCATCTAGCTGGGTAATAGCTTCATAGGTATCAATTAAAATTACATTACGTTCTTGTCTTTGGGCTAGCAGATGCAAAGGAGAATCTGATTCATTCAATCCCATCAACGAACGCAATGTGCTCACAAAAGATTCTGGCGCTGCTTCTATATTACGTCCTTCTACGTAGATAGTTGATATTTTTGACCGTTCACAAAACCGCAAAAACTGCTGCATGAGGGTTGTCTTGCCCACACCGCCAGGGCCAAAGACGTGCAAAATGTGAAAAGGTAATTCTCTTGATGCGATCGCATCAATAAATAGCTCCACTTCCCGCCCACGTCCTACAAATCTGCGATTTCGTTCTGCATTTAGTCGCTGTAACAGAGATGTCATTGGCATCCCTTCCTTAAATTTTACGTAGGATTACTGTTTTAAAGTATGAAGGATATTTTTGATTTATAAAATCAACTTTGAAAAAATTTATAAATTTTACATACAAGCTTAAAAGCGCAATACTAGCGAAACAGTACTATAGCAGTTCTCAGATGAATGAAGTACACCCAACTAAAAAAGGAGTCAGGAGCC
>CAZZXJ010000314.1:4994-7607 GCA_964657905.1 uncultured Stigonema sp. | reverse complement strand
GGCATATGGAAAATCGTATAATTAATGCTAGCCTTTCGACTCAAAATATTACATTTAAACCAGGTGGTCTGCCAGCAGCATTCGATCTGACTGTAATCAACGGCAGTGAGCAGTTTGCAGCTTTCCAACTGGAAGTTTTAGCAGCTGGTGCTAGTCGCAGTTCTGGCTCACAGTGGTATCGCCTCTCACCAGAAGTGGCAGCCGCTAAGCCTCCTGGCGGTGTTACCCAATTCACAATCGAAATTTTTGATACACCCCTGCCTGCATTTGTGGGCGCAATAAACCTCACAGTGAGAATCTTTTCACCTCAGCTACGCGAAGAACGCAAACTGTTGGTGCGTCTGTTGATTGAGCCTGGTGTAACACCTACACTTTTAAGTGTGGAGTTGCCGATCCGGCGTATCCAAGTTTATCCCCGTAATCCTGTCGATATACCAGTACGGGTGCGGAATTTAAGCCCCCAATCCGTTGACGCAGTGCTTCGGTTTGAAGGTCTTGATCCAAGTTGGATCATCAATAGTGCGGAACGACGGTTACTGTTAGATCCGGGCAGTCAGGTTGAGACAACCTTTCAATGCCAACCGCCAGTTGCGACCAAAGCGCCTAGCCAAGACTACTCGTTGATCGTGAAAGCCACCAGCCGCGATGGTACGGAGGCCCTGGCGGAAGGCATTCTTGAAGTCTTACCAATAGGCTTTGTAGAATTTACCATCATGCCACAAAAACAGACAATTCCAAGTTCTGGTGGGTGGTGGCCTGATTGGAAATCTGACTCAGCATCATTTCAACTGCTATTCAAAAATACAAGCAATGTTTACCAGCAAGTCAATGTAGAACTTCAGGGAAGAGATCGACGAAAATGTACTTATAACGTGATTCCAGAAGATGCCGACGCTAGTTTAGGAGAGACAACCAAAGTCCTTCTCAATGTCAGCACAAAACGCCCTCTTTTCGGACTGAGAAAAACTTTATGGCTTGAAGTCAAAGCCCTCCTATCAGACTCACGCCTAGGTAGTACCGATCCTTCAAGCCAAGCCATTGAGTTACAGGTTCTGCCGATAATACCTTTATGGTTAGTGCTGGCTTTATTAGCATTGCTGCTCGCACTACTGCTATGGTTATTGTTCAAACCTGAATACATCGGACATACTGACATTGTCAACTCTGTGCATTTTAGTGGCGATGCTTCCTCGGTTGTCAGCGGTTCAGACGATTGTACAATCCGCCATTGGTCCGTAGATGGAAACCAATTAAAATGGAAAGGGATGGCTAAAAGCCCTGTTGCTCCTGCCTGCAATGGCAAGCCGCTCAATTCCAAGGGTCTATTAGCAGTTACTGATAAACCTGTACGAACCTTACAATTTATCCCAAAAGATAACGATCGCATTGCTGCTGGCTTGGAAAGTGGAGAAATTCAATTGTGGAATGTGCGAACACGTGACATAGAAAGTAAACTCAAAGACAACAACGATAAAACAAACGATCGCGTGTTCGCTTTAGTCTTTACCTCAGACTCCCGTAACCTATTTAGTGGTCATGGTAGCGGTAAGGTACGGTTGTGGCAAAGACCAGCACCTGGTGCTAACTTCAAACCAGATCCGCGAGTGATCCCTTTAGGGAAAGAACTAAAATACCCAATACGGGCTTTAGCCCTGAGTGACGATGAGACAATTCTGGTCACTGCTGGCAACTATAAGCGTGTCATGGTACTGTTAAATCCAACTAAGCCCGAAACCACCCCGAGGCAATTATCGCTCTCACAAAGTCAGGGTGATTTAGCACGACTGTTAAATCGAGGTGATGGTGACTACGTTTGGAGTGTTGCCTTTGCTCCTAAATCTCATATATTAGCAACCTCTGATTCTGATGGTTTCATTGCAATATGGAATTTAGACAGATGCCAGAACAATACCCAAGGTCAAGAGGATAAGTGTAATCCAAGCGATCACTGGCGTGTAAAAGCACAAAATTCAGTGCGTAGTATCGCTTTTGATACTGATGGCAACAGCTTAGTAAGTGGTGGGGATGATGGACAAATAGTCGTTTGGCCTTTAACCTCTGACAAAAAACTAGATAAGGTAAAAGCAGTAAACGGGATCGTAATTAACGAAGGTCACTCTCAAATTAACAGTATTGCCGTGACAAAAGATGTTCAAGGATCCATAGTCGTAAGCGGTGATAATAATTCTCAAGTAAACGTCTACCGTTTGAAAACAGGGGAGTAGATGGTATGCAAATCACACCTAGTCCACTAACGGTGATTATCGACCCACCAGGCTTTCAATCTGGAATGCCTGGAGATACCCTTGAAGTCTATGTCGTCGTCAGCAATCAGAGCAACCAAGGTGCTGTCATCGATGTGTTTTTTGATGAAGCATCCGAAACCTTAAACCAGTGGTGTAAATCTCTTCGAGAGCGGGTGGCACTTGCTCCCCAACAGAGTAATGAGTTAACATTTCAGTTAAACATCCCAGTTGATGCCCTGCCAGGGACATATGATTACACCCTAGTCGTAGACGCCCCCGACCATTTTCCAGAAGATACACCTATAGCGTACCCGCGCCAACTCAAGGTTATGCTCAAAGAGCATACCGTGATTCGGGTCAAAGACCC
>CAZZXJ010000314.1:0-4894 GCA_964657905.1 uncultured Stigonema sp. | reverse complement strand
CGAATCTGGTTGCAATTCCATCCTCCTGCTGATACCATTGCGGGTAACTACTCTCCGACAATCCGCTTGCATTCTGCTAACTCTCCAGACTTAGTGCTGCTGGATTTGGTGTACATCCAAATACCTCCTGTCTATCGCCTCAATGTGGAACTGAATACCATCCTGGGAAAAGTCAGCCATAGTCCTGGTCAGTACGAGGTCAAACTGATTAACCAAGGCAACACTCCACGTGAACTGACGGTTGGTATCAAAAGTCGAGACGAGAAACAACTGTATACATACCAATGCGATCCCTCTAACGTCAGAGTATTACCGAATAAAAACTTTAAAGTCAATTTAACGGTCAAGCCTAAGCATTGGTGGCAAAGACCGCTGATGGGAGCAGGACTTACTCTCAACTTTATAGTAGAGTTGCAAGACAAACAAAGTTTACCTCTACCTGAAAACTTGCCTCGGGGAAGTTTGGTATGGAACCCCCGCCCTAAGTGGCAACTTCTTTTACTCGTCTTAGGAGTTCTGTTGTTACTAGGAGGGTTAGGTTTTGTAGTTTGGCTGAAATTTATTAAACACCCCGATCCCCCGATAGTAGATTATTTGGCTCCAGACAGTACCGTGTACAATGAGGGAGATGAGGTGCGTTTGAACTGGAAAATCAAAAACTTCGACCAGCTTTCAAAATTAGAGCTAAAGATCGACGGATCAGTTAGTAGTGGACCTCCTCGGATTTTTCCCTTTGATCCGGGCACTGTCAGTAAGTTAAAGGGTGTGTGCCAAACCCAGTCGCCACAAATGATGACCCAGCAACAAATACTGATCTGCAAAAATTACAAAACTGGTGTAAAAGAGCCAAGTGATTATACTTTTACGCTGAGTGCTTTTGATCAAAAGCAAGATCAAGTTTCTGACAAAACGATCAAAGTCAAAATAAATGAAAAACCAGCACCGAAAGTGGTCAGTTTTCACCTAGACAAGGACAAGTACATTAAAGGCGATCTGATGCTTTTAAGCTGGACAATTGATAATTCAGAAGGTTGCCACTCAGATTCTTCTCAATCAGCTTCTAGTCCAAATTGCAACATATCGCAGTTGCAGATTATGGGCAAAGCAGAGGGGACTGGAACTACTGCGATCGCCAGCTTTACTCCCGATAAACTCAGTCAGAATCGGCAGTGTAAAGAAGATAACCTAAAATTAACCTGTACAAATGTTCCTGTACCTACTCCCCCACCAGGAAAATATACTTTTGAACTACAAGCCTTTCCCAAGAAGCCTGGTAAGCCACCTAATTCTCTGCCAACTGAAAACACGATTCAAATCCTACCTAAACCATTCAAGATTACCTCTTTCACACTTAACAGTAGTCAGGAACCAAATATAGTTATTAAAGACGGCGTACCTGTGACTCTGAGTTGGAAAGTCGAGGGCGAAGATATTGATGTTGAGCTTTCTCCGTTCGGCAAAGTTAATCTCTCAGGCTCAAAACAGTTGACAGCAAATCAAGCCCTTCCATCTACAATTGAACTGAGAGCAACTGATAAATTTGGTAATAAAGATTCAAGAGGATTTTCCATCAAAGTCGAGTCTCCACCTCCACCTCCATCTCCTCTACCTCCACCTCAGTTCCTACCAGTACAACCCAACAATCCACGTCCACCTCAGTTCCTACCAGCAAAACCCAACAATCGACGTTTCTAGTAATTACTGTTACTCCATCTAGCTTCTTTAAAAGCTGGAGTAAAGGCATTCAGATCTGGAGATGTCTAATCCGGTTCAGTTAGGGCTGAACGGTTGGAAATTCAGTGTGTAGAGACGTTGCAATGCAACGTCTCTACAAATGTTTACGGTAGGTAAATTATCTGAACTGAACTCAAGTGATTTATAATAGCATAAAGAAGAATACTAAATTTATTAATTGCAAATAATTTTATGGTAAAAAATTTGAAATTGCCTAACAAGTTCAAATTGATGTTAGAAAATCTGAAACTAGCTAATAAGTTCAACTTCCTTTTGTTACTTATTTTCCTATGCGGTGTTTTAATCAGTGGCACTGTTCTATCAAACTTGCTTGAGCAAAAAGCACAGGAAGAGGTGACTTCTCAAGCAGAGATTCTCCTCCAAACAATGAATTCTGTGAGAGACTATACCACTAACGATATAATCCCCCTATTAGCACCTAAACAGGAAACCAGCCAAGAATTCATTCCACAAACAGTAGCAGCCTTCTCTGCAAGGGAGGTTTTTGATAAAATTAATAAGAACAAAAACTATCAAGACTTCATTTACAAAGAAGCCGCACTCGATCCAACTAATCTGCGAGATAAAGCTGATAGCTTTGAAACCCAGCTGATAAAACGCTTTAGTGACGAACAAGCTAATCCAGAAATATCGGGTTTTCACAAACTTCCTAGTGGGAATACATTTTACATCGCCCGACCGTTGACTATTAAAGACCAAAGCTGTCTGCAATGCCATTCAACTCCAGATCGAGCGCCTAAGAGCCAGCTGGAAAAATACGGCTCCCAAAATGGTTTTGGTTGGGATCTTCATAAAACTATTTTTGCCCAAATAATTTATGTTCCAGCTGATAAGGTTTTTGAAAATGCCCATCAGTCTTGGTGGTTAGTCATGGCAATTATAGCCGCGATTTTTGCCATAGTAGTTATTATAATTAATTATTTGCTAAAAAGGGCTGTCATCAAGCCAATTATGCAAATGTCTAAGATTGCTCAGGCAGTAAGCACTGGCAAAGAGAATTCAGATTTTGAACAAAAATCTAATGATGAAATTGGTACCTTAGCAGCATCCTTTAACCGGATGAAGTCCAGTCTTGAAATAGCTATGAAGATTATTGCTCAGAAGAATCAGAAAAATAATTAAGTTATTAACTTATATCATGTCCGGTCAATCGTCTATAATAAAACTTGTTTGTAGTGAGGACTTCAGTCCTTGCTTAAGAGCGCGGCTAGGACTGAAGTCCTTACTACAAACTTACTAACCGTTAAAAGTGGTAACCAATACCTAACATTAGCCCAACATTAGTTCTATCAAGGAAACCAGCGTTTACACCAGCAGTGGCGGTAAATTCACGAGATAAGCGCACATCGACACCGCCAGTGAGAAGAACGCCGACGGTGCTATCTTGATTTGTGGCAATTGCCGCTCCCACTCCAATGAAAGGAACAAAATTTATTTGTTGTCCTCCAACGTTTATGCCTGAGTTCACCGGAAAGTCAAATGTTATAGGCAGAAGAATAACGGCTTTGTTGCTAAATACACCAGCAGGGCGAAAAGAGAAGTTATTTGTTAAACGAATTTTGCTAAAGATAGTGAAAGCACTTTCACTTAGAGCAGTATCGCCACTTAATCCAATATTTGGACCGACCCCGATATAATTAGGAATTGTTCTATCGGGGTGTGAAGCAGGGTTTGGTCTTATCGGTGTAGTTGGTGTAGTTGGTGTTGGTGTGCTTGGTTCCGGTGTAGTTGGTGTAGTCGGTGTCGATGTGCTTGGTGGTGTTTGGCTTATCGGATTTTTTAGAGGTGGTGAGGTTGGCGCTTGTGTTGGCAATCGATTAACAGGCGTTGATTGTGCTAGAGATGGTTGTAAAGAAATAACTAAACTCGTAATAGCGAGTAAAGAAGTTCTAGAAGAAATTAATATCAGCTTTATAAGTAATTTTCGATTCATTTATCACTCCTCTAAATATCACACAGTAAAGACACAAATCCACTGATCGCAGGCTAGTGTACCTGAAGGCAGAAGGGAGACGCCAGAAGAGGCTAAGAAAGTAATGCTTCTAAAATGGAATGGGTTTTTTTAACCTTTCCCACACTGTTGGTGCATTTTGCTGTAGGTGTACTAGGGGTTTCTAATGTTCGCGTACGTAGGTTACGCTTCGGTCATACGACGGGCATAGCCTACTACAGCACCGTCAGGTGTGCGCTTCGCCCCATAGCGTATGGGATAGATTAGGTAAAGCTTATAATATGCATCATGCTTACGTTCCTTCGGTTTACAAAGAACTAAGCATGACAAAAACAATGTGTTTTTCTTATTACCGAAAAGCCAAGCTAACTGAAGTTAATCAGCTTCCACGCATTGAAATTCAATGTTTCCTTATCAAAAGTGTCATTGTTATCAGTAGTCAACTGAATTAAACGTAGAGTTTACATCATACATAATCTCATGTTTTTAGCTTGAACTACTAGTTTTTAGTTTTTTTAGTTAAATTGCACAAAAAATAGAATGAAATTTATAGTTAGGAAATATATCATAAATTGTTGCTTTTATAAATATATAATGTTGGTTTATTTTTTATACTTTCTCTAATTAATATAAAACTTTTTCACGATCTGTGTGATTATTTAAACACTGGCTCAACCAAAGTATTCTGAAATTTTGGACTTTGACAATTACTGGCAACCGAGAGTCTTGTTGCTTCCTTGCAATTTTCCCTTTTGCCAAGTTCCACTGTAGCGTGAGCCGTTTTTAAGTATCAAATTTCCTCGACCATCAAACTTGTTGTTTTTGAATTCCCCTACATATTCACAACCAGTTGTGCCAATATATTTTCCCGTGCCTTGAAATTTATTGTCATCAAACTGACCTATATAAAGGATGCCATTTGCAAATTTGTAGGTTCCACAACCGCTATACTTTCCATTTTTTAGTTCTCCATCATATCGAGCAGTTCCACCATACGTCTTATCGGGCAAGACCATGATTCCTTTGCCTGTGAATTGTGAATTATTTGAGAAACCATAATATGTGCCTATACCATATTTCCTGCCTGGGGTCCTTGGTAGGGGTGGTACAGGTGTTTCTGGGCAAACCAGTTTCACATCAGGTACAGATCCAGAATCAGGTGTCGGTTGTCCGGAATCAGGTGTCGGT
>CAZZXJ010000313.1:0-7620 GCA_964657905.1 uncultured Stigonema sp. | reverse complement strand
AAATTAAAAATTAAAAATTAAAAAAGCTGATATCATACATATGCTTTTCGCGCTTTTGTTGAATGGTTGCTTGATTTGGGCACCCCATGTAATAGGAACCTTTGCTATATGTGTAGCATGAGCGTCGCCAACCCTCACACTACTCCCTCCCAATATTGGGGATATAGATATCTCCTCTCTAATTAAGGGGAGGGAGGCTTTAAGGATTTTGTAGAGTCTAGTTTTGAATTTCTCTCGCCGTAACCGTGGCGAGTCAGGAAACCAACAAGCTATAATTGCTAGGAGCAAATTTCTACTCACTCGTCAACTTCGGTGTTGTTTGTTTCACTGCCTTGCAGCGCCATTTCAAAGTTCATTCTTTGCTCAGCGTTACGCAAGAAATAACCACTAATTATGGCAGAGGCAAGAAGCCGACCAAGATTTTCTCGGCTAGTTGTGATAGTAATACCAAAATGCTCTGAAGGTAGGTTTCCCAAAAGTCCTATAATATTACGCTCCATCACTTGAAATACTTCTGAAGAAGTAGGTTTAGATAACTGGGTGACTGTCTCTGGACTTAAGGATTTAACGTACTGCCACAGCAAGTTGCTAGTTTCTGACTCACCATTAAAAAATTCTGAAACTCGATTAGATGGGTTACTCACGTTTTACATACTCCTGAAATATTGTCCAAAGTTGCGCAAAACAACCAATGTTATAGTTCAGAGCCACTGTCTTTGTGACTCGAATAGTAAATGCCTGTGATGTATGTGACTAAGCTAGCTGTTATGTGTTCCTGCATACTAATGTAGCAAGAT
Source organism: uncultured Stigonema sp. (assembly GCA_964657905.1). GTDB lineage: Bacteria > Cyanobacteriota > Cyanobacteriia > Cyanobacteriales > Nostocaceae > Stigonema. The sequence goes on along the minus strand of CAZZXJ010000313.1, from coordinate 6,823 downwards.
ATTCCTCACCTGCAAGTCGGTGGAACCGTACCAAAGTCAGCGGATGTTATCACCTCACTAGTTAGAAGGGGCGAACAGCCGTTCGCCCCTTCTAACCACTAACTAGCTTGCCAAATATTCGTCTATGCCAGCTTTAGACTTACGAAGTTTGGATAAGGCTTCCCGTTCGATTTGCCGGACTCGTTCACGGCTAATGTTTAAGAGTTCACCTATTTTTGCGAGAGTAAGTGCTTGCCCATTAGTTAGACCAAAGCGTAGCGATAGAACTTCTCTTTGTTGGGAGCTAAGTTCCGCCATCAGGCAGTCTAAGTCATAAGATAAAGAAGATTGCGTCACAAAATCTTCTGGAGAAGCTCCTTGATCCTCCAACATTTCTCCGAGTTCGGTATCGTAGTTATCTCCAAGTCGCAAATCCAGCGATAGTGGGACACGCGCCTTTTCTAGGTACTCTCTTACCTGCTTTGGAGTCAATTCTAATTCTTGGGCTAACTCAGAAGCTGTAGGGGCCCGTCCCAGTTTTTGGGATAATTGACGCTGTGCCTTTTTAATCTTATTTAATTTTTCAGTAATATGGATTGGCAGCCGAATAGTGCGACCTTTCTCCGCGATCGCACGAGTAATGGCTTGACGAATCCACCAATAAGCATAAGTGGAAAACCTGTAGCCTTTAGTAGGGTCAAACTTTTCTACACCCCGCTGCATGCCAATACTACCTTCTTGGATCAAGTCGAGTAAATCGACGTTGCGCTTAATGTACTTTTTGGCAACTGACACTACTAGGCGCAAATTGGCTTCTACCATTTTGCGCTTGGCTATTTCACCGTCAGCGATCGCTTCGTTCAACTCTGCTGGTTCCAGCTTTGTTGCGTTTGCCCACTCTTCTAGAGTCGGTTGACGATCTAACTCGGTAGAAAGAAACTCCCTCACTTCGTACAAGCCAGTTACACGTTGCACCTGTTTGCCATAAAAAATCTCTTCCTCGTGGGTTAAGAGTGGTACACGGCCAATCTCACGCAGGTAAGTCCGCACGAGGTCTGTGGCTGTCTGAGCGGTCTTCATGGCGCTACTCTTTGGTAATGATGGATTTTTGTACTTATGGTCTTTAGCTGATAGATGCATTTTGAGGGTGCTACCCAGTTAGACTGGGAACCCATGCAATCAGAATGCGACTTACGCATCCGTTGATACTTCGCGATTTGCGGCTAATGGTAATCAAATTCTAGTTATTAACTGATTGAATTTACAGTTTTTTCCTCTTTTTTTCTAGTATCTACAGTTAGATAAAAAGTAACCATTCAAACATTTTTTCTATATTCGCATTATTACTTATTTTAACATTTATGAAAATTAATGGAATACCTACTATGGTTGAATTTTGTAGCATGTCCAGTTCATTCCAGCTTACTATCTGCCGAAATCATCTCTATAAGCCCCTTTTTTCCAGAAATCTCAGCAATTATGGGCAGAAAAATTTATGACGATTGTTAAGATTTGTAAAGAAATTTAAATAAGACTTAAAATCGTTAATCTATAGTGATTGCTTTATTTTTCCCTAACTATACAACTTTAGGCATAAATATTAAAGCTTAAACATCAGGCATTGGGAATAGGTAGGAAAATCCTATGCCCCATGCCCCATGCCCCATGTCCCATACCCTATGACAGATTGTAATCTTGGATAACTTTTACATCCAAAGTTGTATTTTGCAAAGAACGGATAGCGGCAACAGTGGCTTTTGCCCCAGCAACGGTAGTGACGATGGGGATTTTGTAAGTTAAGGCTGTACGGCGGATGAGTCGGGCATCTGTTTGGGCTTCTTCTCCAGAGGGTGTATTGATGATTAGTTGAATTTTGTGGTTTTTAATTGCATCTAAAACGTGGGGACGACCTTCGTGGAGTTTCAGCACTAACTCAATATCTAACCCATGCTGTTGGAGAACGCGCCGCGTCCCATCAGTCGCCATCACAGAAAAGCCCAGATCAATAAATTCCTTTACCACAGGAACCGCAGCAGCTTTGTCTCGATTGTTCATCGAGACAAACACCGTTCCCAAGAGAGGTAAACGCTCACCAGCACCCATTACCGCCTTAGCAAAGGCGCGTCCAAAGTCGCTATCAATGCCCATTACCTCACCAGTGGAGCGCATTTCTGGTCCTAAAATCGTGTCAGTACCAGGGAATTTATTAAAAGGCAACACCGCTTCTTTCACTGCTATATGGGATGGTATAACTTCTTGGGTAAAACCCAGTTCCTCCAGAGTTCTACCCGCCATAATCAGGGAGGCAAGTTTCGCTAGTGGTACGCCTGTTGCTTTAGAAACAAACGGCACTGTGCGAGAGGCGCGGGGGTTAGCTTCTAATATGTAAACTTGGGCAACAGTATTGAGCGCGGATGTAACGGATGATTTGTCTGTGGGACTTACAGACAAATCATCCGTTACATTCGTTGGTGCATCCGTTGCCTTAACAGCAAACTGAATATTCATCAGCCCTACCACCTTCAGCGCCTGCGCTAGTTGCACCGTCCAAGTACGAATTTGATTGAGAACTTCTGGTGTTAAGGAAATTGAGGGTAAAGAGCAAGCCGAGTCTCCCGAGTGAATCCCTGCTTGTTCGATATGTTCCATAATGCCACCAATCACTACCCGCCCAGTGTGGTCAGCGATCGCATCCACATCCACTTCGATGGCATTTTCCAAAAACTTATCAATCAAAATTGGATGTTCCGGTTCCACCAGTACAGCAAAGGTCATGTAGCGTTCTAACTCAGCATCAGAGTAGACGATTTCCATCGCCCGTCCCCCCAACACATAGCTGGGACGCACCACCACCGGATAACCAATGCGTTTGGCAACAACTAGAGCATCCTCGTAGGTTCGGGCAATACCATTGTGCGGTTGGGCAATATTTAACTCTTTGAGAATCTTCTCAAACCGCTCCCGGTTTTCCGCCATGTCAATTGAATCTGGAGACGTACCCCAAATTTTAGTGGAACCAGAAGGGGGATCTCCTGACTCCTGACTCCTGCGGTTCAAATACTCCTGCAATGGCACCGCCAACTTCAACGGTGTTTGCCCACCAAACTGAACAATAATCCCAACAGGGTTTTCCGCTTCAATGATGTTCAACACATCTTCCTTTGTCAACGGTTCAAAGTAGAGGCGATCGCTTGTGTCATAGTCCGTGGAGACTGTTTCTGGGTTGGAGTTGACCATAATCGTCTCATACCCCGCTCCTTTAAGAGCATAGGCGGCGTGACAACAACAATAGTCAAACTCTATTCCCTGACCAATGCGGTTAGGACCACCTCCCAAAATCATCACCTTCGGCTTGGTTGTTGGCATGACCTCCGTATCTTCTTCGTAGGTGGAGTAATGGTAAGGGGTAAATGCTTCAAATTCTGCAGCGCAGGTGTCTACCGTTTTATAAACTGGGATGACACCTAGTTGTTTGCGATATAGCCGGACTTCATCTTCAGTGGTTTTGGTGGCAAAGGCAATTTGGCGATCGCTAAAGCCTTGACGCTTAACATCATACATCTGCTCTTTTGTCAACTGCTGCAACGGTGTCCGCTTCAGGAATTTTTCCACATCCAGCAGTTGCTGCATTTTATCCAGAAACCACGGGTCAATACCTGTTAACTCGTAGATTTCCTCAATGCTCATCCCAAGCAGCATGGCATGACGCACGGCAAATATCCGCTCAGGGTTCGGTGTCCGCAAATGGGCGCGAATTTGTTCACCGCTCGGTAATTTTTCTTTGGTATCGCAACCCCAACCAGCGCGTCCGGTTTCTAAGGAACGTAACGCCTTTTGGAAAGACTCGTTAAATGTCCGCCCAATTGCCATTGCTTCCCCTACCGACTTCATTTGCGTTGTCAGCACTGGTTCTGAGCCAGGGAACTTTTCAAAGGCGAATCGGGGAACTTTTGTCACGACATAATCAATTGTCGGCTCAAAAGAGGCTGGTGTTTTCTTGGTGATATCATTGCTGATTTCATCCAAAGTGTAGCCGACAGCTAGCTTTGCCGCCATCTTAGCAATGGGGAAACCAGTGGCTTTAGAAGCCAAAGCCGAACTGCGGGAAACACGGGGGTTCATTTCAATCACAACCACTTCCCCATCGACGGGATTGACAGCAAACTGGATATTAGAACCACCAGTTTCCACGCCGATCTCGCGAATGATTTTAATTGCCATATCCCGCAGCCGCTGGTATTCTTTGTCGGTAAGAGTTTGGGCTGGGGCGACGGTAATCGAGTCTCCAGTGTGGATACCCATTGGGTCGAGATTTTCAATAGAACAGATAATTACCACGTTATCTGCCAAGTCTCGCATCACTTCCAGTTCGTACTCTTTCCAGCCTAGTAGAGACTGGTCAATGAGAATTTGCGATACAGGACTAGCATCTAAACCCGCTTGTGCCATTTCTGCAAATTCTTCTTCGTTGTATGCAATACCGCCGCCAGTCCCACCCATGGTGAAGCCTGGACGAATAATCAGCGGATATGTTCCAATTCGTTTAGCGATCACCTTCGCTTCTTCTGGTGATGAGGCTGTACCACTAGGACACACATTCACCCCAATATCTGCCATTGCCTCGTTAAACAGTTTCCTGTCTTCAGCTTTCTCAATGGCTGGCAGCTTAGCACCAATTAACTCGACACCGTACTTCGACAGCACTCCATTTTTCGCCAAAGCCACGGCGAGGTTGAGAGCAGTTTGTCCTCCCATTGTTGGTAATAGAGCGTCGGGACGTTCTTTGACGATAACTTTTTCGACAATTTCGGGTGTCAGTGGCTCAATATAAGTGCGATCAGCTGTTTCCGGGTCGGTCATGATTGTGGCTGGGTTGGAGTTTACTAGCACCACTTCATAACCTTCTTCTCGTAACGCTTTACAAGCTTGGGTACCAGAATAGTCAAACTCACACGCTTGTCCAATTACTATTGGACCAGACCCTAGTAGCAAAATCTTCCTGATGTCGTCACGGCGGGGCATAGTCGTTGCCTTGGAGTAAGAGAATACAAATCCTGATTATTTTAAGGGTCTTTACCCCCCCAGTCATGCTACTTATTATCACCTTTTCTAGGTTTGATGACATACTGGGGAGTTGTTGGTGATCCAGCGATCTATGTCGGGAAACCTTCCTTAGGCGACTGGCGTTAGCGCGTACTCGCCCGTCGGGACGAGCGTCACCCGTCCCTTGCGCGGCGACCACAGGAGAAGGCTTGTTGGTGAGTCAGCGGCAAATGTACGGGTTAACCCGAAAAATGGTTAGCTGAATTGATCATTACCTTTTAAATTAATAAATTCTTATATTGCGCTTCTCGGTTGCATACACTGATCGTAACTTTGGTATCAGATAGGGGTACAGCATTGCTGTGCCCCTACAAAAGTCCTGTATTACACTCAATAAATAACAGCTAAATTTATATTTAATTGTATTAAAAATGGCAGAAAGATTAAGAATGCTTCTTTCTGCCATATTTTAGAATTTTTTAAGACCTAGTCATTCCAGATTTTTTTCACTATAGGTTGACTACTCTAAATGATGACCTTGTTAGTTGTGAGGTAAGCTTTCAGCCGTCAGCTATAGTGCCAAATCTCACTTGCGATCGGGGCGTCCCAATATTTGAGTGTTTGCGCCTAGTACTCTGACGTTGTGAGCAGCTTAGACAAACCCAAGTGTTAAGCTGTCTTTAGCAAGGAAGTGACCCAAATGGTAAGCTCGTTCCTCAGTTTTTAACAGAATTTTTTCGTACAAATACCGTGTACCACGGTCGCCTAAACTATCAGCCTGAGAGGCTTGACGACGAATCAGGGTAATAACTGCTTGCTCTGCTTTTAGGTCATTTTCTACCATTTGGCGGCAAGAATAGACGCCTTCCGTTTCTTCCTCAAAGCAGCATAATTCTGCTAATCTGCTGAAGGTAGCCACTGGTACACCACCAAGTCCATCCAAGCGTTCTCCAATTTCATGGATGTGATCTTGTACTTCTTTGTAGCTTTCGTTGAAAAACTCGTGCAGCGAATAGAATTCTGCACCTTCTACAACGAAATGATGTTTCTGGTACTGCAAGTACAGTCCCTGGAAACTAGCTAATACAACGTTAAATCCTTCACAAACTGGCGTGGTTACACTGCTATCAAGCAATACAGGATTGTCATAAACATGACCGAAATTCCGTAACAATATTTGCGTTTCAGACATTCTTATCCTCGCTTTTGAGCAGTTATAGTTGCTGACTGCTTAGTCTCTATATTTTAACATTTAAAAAATGAAAGCCATCCTAATCAACATGATAAATTTTTGAGGTTTTTACTTAATAAAACCCTAATATTTTATAATTATAAGTCAATCTAAACTGAGATTAAATAAAATATTGACATTTAAAACAAAATGTGAATACTAACTAGTACCGCTTGGCGGAATTAAAAATTAAAAATTAAAAAAGCTGATGATGCAAGCTTTTCGATGATTCTGAATGGTTGCTTTATTTCCGCCGTCGTGTACTAGTACCGCAAGGCGTTCGTCAAAAGTCAAAAGACCATTTTCAATGGTAGGTTTATTTACGCGCCCGCTGTACTAGGGGTTTAGAGCGGCAAAGAAAGTAATTCTTCCGCCAGAAGCACGGGGGCTTTCGAGCATATGGCATGGGATTTTCCTACCAATTCCCCATTCCCAATGCCCCAAATCAGTAGGGGCTTAAGCGCCCAATACTTCGCAGGATTTGGTTTGAACCCCCTTAACCCCCCTTTAAAAGGGGGGTTGGGGGGATCTGCAAGGGTTTGACATCACTAACCGAGAAGTATTGCTTAA
>CAZZXJ010000312.1:0-7624 GCA_964657905.1 uncultured Stigonema sp. | reverse complement strand
TTGAAACACTACCGCCTGATGACCAGGAAACTGTATCCTTCTTACAAACTGCACGTTCGCTCAACCTAGAGGGATCCTGTGATATTATGTCCGGTTGATTAGTTATTATTCAAGGCATGGGTGCAAAAATCTTAAAACTCTTTCTCCTCTGCCCCTCTGCCCCTCTGCTCCTCCTGATGCATCTCGTTTCGGATGTGCCTTGGTTGGTTTAAAAGGGCATCTTCTGAAAATCTTTGCTCATGAAATAGCTGGTCAACCAGAACCAACTTACCCACAAAAATGCATTATTCCTACTCATACCATAAAGGCGGTAATAAGAACACGGCACCGTTAGGGTGAACGGTAACACTACCTGAGCGACGATTTAGCCACTGGTTAAAGATAGTTGCTATCTCTGGTGCTTGATTCGTTCTGCGAGGAATCATGCCTAAACTTTGCGTGAGGTGATTTTGAGCGCGACGACCATCAAAGCGACTATCTGTTCCATCTACAGTTACGTAAAGCTCTACAGTCATTTCCACTCGGCTCATAACTCCAAGCGTTGCAATATTCGGCGGAAGCACAGATGAAATAGCTATGTAAGCACAGAACTTTGATGGAGCAAAGCTTTTTGAGTGTGGATCAAAAACAAAGTAAGTAATTGTGCGTTTTCCCCACAATTTTTGCCCTTCAGTACTGTCTAGGTCTTTGTTCCATCTTTGAAGGTTGAGCATCACATCCATCATGTCACCCACGAAATGAATGCGACGTGCCGAAGCTGTTAAGATGGTTTCTGCGACAGACATAGCACGCTCAATTTCAGGTTCTATAGCAATACCAACGCTTGTTAGAGTTGTCAGATCAAGATGGTTGAGACGCTTAATTTCTTCTCTAGACATGTGTGGAAATAACACAGTTTGGAAGGCACTCATGCCGATATGCCGCATTAATAAAATAGTATTTGCCGCTAAATTCCGCCGCCCACGAGCCACATGAGGACTGACCATACTGATGAAGGTGTCAGTGTCTCGCTGCGGATCGAATAGATGAGCAGTGGCAAATTTGGTATGGTTTGCCACTGGATCGGCTCGGCTGATCTCAAACTCGATCCATAATCGCCTTGAGCCATCTTGACGTTCTAGCAGGACATCTACACGAGGAGCATAGCCTAAGAAATTCCCTATATGCTGGGGCAAGATGCGTCTTTCATGCCGACATACCCATCCAGGGTAGGCTCGTCGGATAAACTCTTGCTGAAGGTAAGATGCTAGGACACCCATAATTAAAAAGTATCAAACAGCTAATCGTATCTAAACCCAATATATGAACAAATCAAAATCAATTAATTTTGTATAACTTTTGCTTAATGATAATATTGGCACATTAGCTTGGAACTGGGTAAGAAAAGACCCCTTTCACCATTTCAAATAGACAGAAATAAAAATATTCATTAACCAAGCTTGCATACATGGATACATGATTGTAAAATTATAATAGAGTAGTTTAACCTGAGTTAAAAGCCTTGCCGCAATCAGTACGAGTTCCAGATGACATCTACGCAAGCTTGCAGCAGATCAAGTTTTCTCTTGATCCTCAGTACATGAAAGCTGCGCCAAGCATACAGGATATGGTCAATGTTGCTTTGAAGCGATTGATTGAAGACTGGGAAGACCCTGATAATCACACTCAGCTACTCAAAGAACTTCTTGAACAGCGTCAGATAGCGCGATCGCACATGGGCAACACTAAGTAAAAAATTCCACGGCAAGGCGGTTGCAGCCAATCAGATTAGGATAAGTAAGTCGGCACGATAAAACCAATGTATGTTGAGTTTTGTAAAAATATTAGAACGATGCATTCATAAGCTCTTTGCTGATTTTACATTTCGTCACATAGGTTGATTTTTTAACGCCGACTTACTTATATGTACGTGGTTCTTTTTTCAGGCATTCCTCTAAAAAAACAATGTCTTCTTCCTTGTACTTCGTTTTTCCACCTCGACCTGATAACTCCCAAAGTCCATCTAGACCGAGTTTCTGCCATTTATGCAAAACTTCTCTAACCGTTTGTGAAGTCCACTTAAAGTGAGCAGCTATTTTTTCAACGTACCAGCCATGTGCATTTAACCTGATTACCTCTGCTCGATCTTTAACTTTCTGTGGCACGTCCACAGTTCTCAGGTTTAATAGGATTTTGTCTTGCTCAGGAGTGAGAAATACCCTTAAACGAGCGCCCATATCTCAGTCACCTCGGTAGATGTATTCTACGTATTTATTTATCTTTACATAGTTTGGTTTTTTCGCGCCGACTTACTTAGGACGATAAACAAAATATAGTAATATGGCTGATTACACTGGACGGGTTTTGCGTCCGGGTAGTACCCCGGAAACCGATAAACTATTACTGGAGCAATACAGTTCAGTTAAGTGCGATCGCGTGTCCTATCTTCTTACAATCCCTAAATTGCCCTGAGTTTGGGATAAGAGGTGATAATTAAGATAAACTAAATAGTTTAATATGGTGCTTATCACTCCCATTAGCAGCAAATTAAATGGAACCTCTACCCAATAACTGGGCAGATATTCTACCTGATACTGTATATCGAATAATTAATGGTCAACTAGTATCTTTTGGGAAAGAGCAAATCAAACTGGCAATAAAATATGACCCCAATAACAAACATTTAAAAGCAATAGAAAAAGGACAAGTACCTCCTCGCGGCAATACTGGTCTTGTTCCTTCTCAAGACGAGGGTTACGATTTTAAAACCAAAGTTTTAGGGAAAGGGGGAGATCGTAGGTTTCATGGAAAAATTATAGATGGAGTCTTACACTTTCCCGGTTTTGTGACAGAACATTAACTAAAAAACGACCATGACGAGACTCGAATTAAAAAATCACCAAGTTTGGCAGGATTTTACGGAAATATTAGATAATTTAGATGCAAATAAACTGGTAACAGAACATCTGGAATTTTGTGATTATAAAGTGTGCGGTTACTGGGATGAAAATAATGAATTTTATGAAGAAATTATCTTGCCTCGTTCACTGTCCGCTGAGTTAGTCAGTAGCTCTATTGGTGTTACATATAGAGAACGTTGGTTTCAGCTTAAATTTGTCCTCCAAACTACTGACAGAAATACTGCTGAAGATAAGTCGAGTAATATTAACGCTCAAAAAATTGGCGAATTGATTCTCATTTACAATGAAAATATGAAATTTTTTGATGAGAATTGGCGAATAGATATCGACTCGCCTTTTGTGATCGCAAAGCGCGAACAAAACAAGTAATACAACTGCGCCCTTGTGTTAAGCAAAGTTCATGAAGCATCCCTGCAAAAACTAAGATTAAAAGTTTTATCAATCTTGTTAGGGTAGTGTAACTGACATAAAGCGCAAGAGCAAATTTTTACGTGGTGAAATACTTCTCCAGTTTAAATTCATCTTTATTGAGGACGTATACTACAACCTGTTGACCATGACTTTCATAAACGAATTTATTCTCTAGTTTCAAGTCAGCTTTTTCCATGACTCGAATCGAAGCCACATTTGCAGCCAAAGCAACGGATACAACACGCTGCGTTCCCAACTCTGAGAAGCCCTTGAAAATCAGTGCTTTAGAGCCTTCGGTAGCGTAACCTTTCCCCCAAGCAGCTTTTCGCAAGCGAAAGTGCAACCAATTTACAAGATAAAACTATAATTGTTTGTCGTCGCGCTTAAACTCAAATAAACGATATAATTGGAGTATAATGATCTGTCAAGTTTAATTTAATGGATAGTGTACTCTCTAAGAAACCCGGTTTCTTGAAGAAACCGGGTTTCTGAAGTCCCGCAAAACAAAATTGACACTCTACTAGACTATCGCATGACAAAATGACTCAGTGGTACTGAGTTTATCGGATAAACATCTCAAAGTCGAGATGCACAAGCACTCTTACAGCCTTGTTCAATTTTTGTAAATCAGCTAGGTAAATAAACTGGCGTCTACATGAAAATAGTTCGCAAGCGCTTCTGCTTGAGTTTTACTAATGGTGCGATCGCCATTAACAATTTCCCGCACAACTTCCAACGAGCCAATTACTTCAGAAGGATGCTTCTGGAGTAATATCGCGTGCGTCTATCAGATGCATTAACATTGAATGGGGCGTACCTTGGGGCGATTGGGTAATGGGTTTCTTCAAATTTTTCAATTAATGTCACCAATACTTCCAACAGTATCTCCTCTTCTGGTGTACGATTGGGACGATGTTCTAAGGTTAAAGCGAGTGCGATCGCCTGCTCGTTTTCTTCTTCCGTGGTAATTGTTTTTGGTTGAGAAGGAGGCTAGCAGTTTACCGTAAGATTCAGGATTAAAAGTACGGGTCATTTTTACATTTATCCTTATCATATTCGGGGTGAGTTAGGACATATTTAATATAAATTCTTTGAGCTTCGTAAACAATATCAACAATCAAGCGGTAGCAGTCCGCGAAGGCGGACTTTGTTTGTGTAGCCCCAGACTTCTAGTCTGAGGGCGATTCGCCAAAATGGGATGCTCCCGTCGTCAATCATGGTGCGTTACGGCTGCCGCCTAACGCACCCTACATAGACAATTGTCAAGCATATTGTTCAGGGAAATGGAAGATTTTAGTCAATAGTTTAGAGTCAATAGTCCAAAGTCAAAAATCTTTGGACTATTGACTCTGGGCTATTGACTATTGACTATTTTCTTGTTAGGTGTATAGTAAACTTTTCCTCCCGTATCTGGTACAAAATGACAACTGACGTATGAGTGCCATAAAGCAGTCAAAATTGGTTTCTCACATTTGCGGAAGTAGTCACCCATAATCGGTTTAATCGCCTTAGTTGCCTTCTTTAAATTGTAGTGAGGGATGTTTAGGAAAACATGGTGAGCAACATGAGTACCGATATCATGATGGATGTGATTGATCAAACCATAATCGCGGTCAATAGTAGAAATAGCGCCTTTGAGGAAATTCCAATCTTCCCCACGATACCAGGGAATATCAGACTCAGTATGGTGCAAAAATGTCACCAAGTCTAGCCAAATTATAAAGACAATGTATGGTCCAGCGTAGTATTTTAGCAACCACATCCAACCCCATTGATAGGTAAGGAAAGCAAGCAAACCTACCATTAAACTACAGAGGATAGTGCTGGTGATGACATCCCATTTTTCTGATGGTTTAAAAAGCGGGCTGCTGGGAACAAAGTGGGAACCTTTCTTATTAGGACTCCGCTTAAACAAATACAGCGGATAAGCTAATAAGAACACATGAAACCGAACTATTTTTTCCACCAAAGACATCAGCCTATACTGTGATTCTGTCACAGGATACCAACTTTCATCGTTGTCGATATTGCCAGTATTTTGGTGGTGAGTTCTATGGCTAATTCGCCAACCATGATAAGGAACAAGTATGGGTGTGTGGGACAGATGTCCAATCAAATCATTCAGCCATTTCTTCTTAGAAAAAGATTGGTGTCCGCAGTCATGTCCTACTACAAACAAAGCCCAAAACATCGTTCCTTGCATTACCCAGAAAATAGGCATGATCAACCAAGAATCCAGGTAATGAGCGGCTGCATAAAGCAGACTAATAATTAGGATGTCACGAAAAAAGTAAAATAGTGATTTTCCCAGATTAGGCTGAAAGCATTCAGATGGGATTGCAGCTTTCAAATCCCCAAGCGTGAAAGGTAGTTTTGTTGCATCCTCAGATAATTCACGCACAAGAGGATTGTTTAACTTAATGGAATTGGATTGCACTGAATTTTTTTGCTGGATATAAACAGGATATTTTTTTGAGGCTATGTCATTTAACATTCATAGCCGTTTTCACGGGCGCTGCAATAGAGTTAAGCTTGGGTAGTCAGAAGACAGAAGACAGGAGTCAGGAGTCAGAAGTTTTTGAGATTCTGACTCCTCTGCGCCAGTCGCCGTGAGAGCGGGCTGACAAGACGGCAGCGCTGGCTCCTCCCGGCTCCTGGCTCCTGACTCCTTTTATAACCCAGAGTAATAATCCTTGAAAGACAAATAGCCCTGCTCAGGATTGTACAAGTGACATCGGTCTGTAATCTTCTTCATTAAAGACAAAGAAAACCGAGATTCATGCAAATAAGCCCCCCAATTTTCTTGTAAACTACGATGAGCTAGCCGCAATTTATAAGAAGGAATGGCGGTAGAAATGTGATGGGGAACGTGGACATTAATATGGTGGCAAAGGAATTCTACCCAGTGCGGATAATCGCAGTGAACCGTTCCAGATAGCTGCGAAGCCACTGCGTTCCACTTGGGTTCTGCTACAAAAGGAATTTCTGGTGCAGTATGGTGAACCAGGGTAAAGGTACTCATCCAAAAATGGTAAACCAACCACGGAGCAAGCCAAAATTTAACAAATCCCCAAATACCAGTTGTGGCGATGAGGATGGGGAATGCGATCGCTGCAAACAACACGACCACAGCCACCGAAAGCTTCACTTTTGATTGGTCTTTTGCTTGAAATTGCCGCCAATCAAAGTGCATAACTGCCCAATGTAGAATTGACCCTACCCACCACAAGCGGTTTCGCATGAACCCCTCAAAGGAGGACCGCAGGATTTTTCCCCAACTTTCATATTTCTGTACTGTAATTGGGTGCCAAGCATTGTCTTCTTGCAGCTTGTTGGTGTGAACATGGTGATAATTATGCATGATCCGCCAACTGTGGAACGGGTAAATCAAGGGCATCAAGAATAAATGCCCTACCAAATCATTCACCCAGCGACGTTTAGCAAATGAACGATGACCGCAATCATGTGCGATGACAAAAAAACCCGTCAAAGCAGTGCCTGTAAAAATCCACGCTAGGGGCAAGAGAAACCAAGGAGCAATTGTCAGACTTAAGTAGCCCAAGCCAACCATCAAGACACTGACCATCACTTCCGTCCAAGCTTGGCGACGATCCTGCACAAAACATTCCCGTGGCAGGCTTTTGATAATATCTTTCAGCTTCAGGTCGGAGTTAACAAGATCATCAGCTGGCTTTTGGCTGTTTATTCTTATTGATGTAGTCATGAATACCCAAAAAACAACACACTCAACTGTCAAGTCACTAAAAAAGTAACTTGCCGCAAAGTTTCTTCACATTAACGTTTCGGATTATACAATATAATCCGCAATATAGTTTCTTGTGGGGGAGCCTACCATTCGTGTCAACTAAATCGCGCTCAAGTTAGGCAGTAAGGGTGCTGTTTAGATGTTCTTGTTCCCAGCCTGAGGCTAAGAATGCCTAATTGGAGGGCTGCTGCGTCCATTTGCAAGCAATGAGGCCGAGCCTTACCGACTGCATTCCCATGCAGAGCATGGTCACGATCAACCAGCATTATACAAGGGTTTCAAAGTTAAATTGACACCAAGAGGAGCCTACCCACCCCACAATTTGTAAATTTACAAAATTTGCCTGCTACCGAAGCAAAGGCTGGTGAAATTCGATGAGAGCGTTACTTGATGACTAATAACTAATTATTACTGCTTTTTCTCTGCCAGCTTCACATTCGTAGCCAGACCTAGTACTTGCAGTAATTGAATAGTCATCCAAGTTAGATCGATTTCCCACCATTTTAGCCCGTGACGAGCTGAATATTGATAGGCATGATGGTTATTA
>CAZZXJ010000311.1:0-7626 GCA_964657905.1 uncultured Stigonema sp. | reverse complement strand
AAGTTTTTCCCTACACCCTACACCCTACACCCCGCCCCAAAGGGGCTTGGTCAGGGAAGATCAGGATTTGACATACTCCCAGACCAACCTGACGGTATGGTCTAGGATTCTAACGCTTTAGTATCTTTGATGGACCCTAAGAACGAGCAAACGTAATCTGCTCAACCGCAAACTGTCTAAGTTGTTTGAGAACTCCGGTTTTCACATCCAAGGAGTACAGAGCATTAGTTCCTTGCAAGTTGGGATCAGCCAGCGCCAAGGGTTGGTTTGATGGAGAAAAAGCTAGGCTTCGCAAGTCATTTTGCAAAGGTTTGTTGTTGAAGGTTAATGGCGATAGGTTGATAACAATATTGTTATTCAGGTCTAGTTGCACCAAAACTACGACACCTTGTGGACTGAGAGTGGTACCGTAAATTGTTCCATCCCCGGATAGGGCAAGATTACTTAACCGCACGAACGCTGGCAGTTGCGGCAAACCCAAATTATTGCTATAATTGACTGTACCTGAGTTGCGGTCAATAGTTACCAACTTAAAAGGCGGAGTGCCTCCATTCAGACTAACTACAGCAACAAGCGTGTCGTCTTGGGTTGCAAGCAAACTTTCGACTGTACTATTATTATTTGGCAATCCTGATACTGTCAGACTTTTTTGAGAAGAAAACTGAGTATCGCTAAAGACGAGGTGAGTGAAATTACCTTTGATCGAGTTAACTGTAGAGGCAATAATCAATGTGCCATCTGATAGGGAAGTGAAACCCGTTAGCCGCTCAGTTGGCTGGATGGATACAGCTTGATTCGCAGACTGATTTGCAGTATTAATTAGGTTCCCAACGGTCGTAGCTGCAATATTCGTTGTTGATAGGTTGTTACCAGTCGCCAATTCTGAAGATACCACAACTACTGCTGGGGTAGTGTTAGCTAGATCAGTAACATTGGTGGCTCTGCTAAGGCAAACCCCCAAAATGGGTAGCGGCGACTGCTGTGCAACGGCCTTACCTGCAAGGTTGGCAAGAGCAGTGGCGGCGGCACTGGCTAAAGCCAGTTGACCAAATCTTCGGCGTCTTATACTGAAACTCATAAGTGAAACTTCTCGCAAGAACTTTAGGGAGGCTGGATGTCCCAGATGGGATTCAGAGGTAGATCACCCATACTTGCCAGTAAGTTGACAGTAATTTGTTTGACGCGGGTATCTTCTTTGGACGGAGAAAGGCGATCGCTATCTACCCCCACACCCACCCGCGCGAACCCGGTCGAAAAGACATTGGCACGACTGATAGCTGTATAGCGGAATGCATTTGAAACCTGAGTATTGGTTCCTGCCGTCAGATCCACGTCCATATCGGCTGGGGTTGGGGTAACCAATGATTGGGACAACACCACAAAATTACTTGGGGCTGACCCATTGTTGACCACTGAATCCCATTTAAAACCCACCACCTGACTCAGTTTATCACCATCGTGTCGGTTATTGTGTGGGTAGTAGGTGTAAAAAATATGACTCTCTGTGATATCGTCGCACAGAAGGCTACACACACTTAGTATGTGTAGCCCAGGCAGCCCTGCTCGAAGCAGTTATGAGGAGTTTTTCCAACGGGTTTACTCAACTTAAGCAAACCTAGATATACTAGGTTAGGACTAGCCCTTTCAAGGTGAACGTTTGTACTATGAGAAAATCATGTTTTTCACCCGATTTTGGGATTTTGGCGCTGGCGATCGCTTAATTTACAGTCCAAAAATCTGGAGTTTAATACATAGATTTTTTATTCAATTCCAGCCGATGGCTGAAATGCCGCAAAAACCGTGATAGTACAAATGCTCACCTTGAAAGGGCTATAGGTTAGGACTTACGCATTGACAGAAATAGTCAAGTATGCAGTGGGATGAGTTAGGCTGCGGAGCGCAATATTGATTTGTGTAAACCACAAAACCGTAGGGGCGGGGTTACCCCGCCCTTACCATTTGGTCAATTCTACTTTCTGAAACGAGGGAATTACGTTATACACATGATGCTTAAGAGCGTATAGTGCGTAAGTCCTATAGGTTTACTTTTTACAAGGTTTGATTTTGTTCGCTCTCTGAGTACAGGCGACTACCGCACGAATTTTATTTTTCAGGTATTTTTCCGGCATTGGTATGCACCCAACTTGATCTGATTAGGCTGCTGTAGCTGATTTTTAAAGACTCTTCTCTAAGAACCAGCAAACCCAATCTGATCAACATCAAACTCTCTGAGTTGGGTTAACTGTCCATTGCTCACATTCAAGGAGTGCAGAAAATTAGTTCCTTGCGAGTTGGGGTCAGCTAACGCAAAGAGTTGGTTTGATGGAGAAACAGCTAGGCTTAGTAAGTCATTTTGCAAAGGTTGGTTGTTCAAGATTAATGGCGATAGGTTGCGAATTATTCCTTTACCAGTAATTGACGACTTGTTGTTCAGGTCTAGCTGCACCAAATTTGTTACGCCTTGTGGACCGAGAGTGGTAGCGTAAATTGTTCCATCCGGGGATTGGGTAAGATTACTTACCCGCAGGAACGGTGGCAGTTGCGGCAAACCCAAATTATCGCTAGAATTGATTATGCCTGTGTTGGGGTCAATAGTTACCAACTGAAAAGGCGGAATACCTCCATTAAGACTAACTACAGCAATGAGAGTGCCGTCTTTGGTTGCCAGCAAACTTTCAACTGTACTATTCTTCTGTTTGAATCCTGATACTATTAGACTTTTTTGAGCTTGAGAAGACTGAGTATTGGTAAAGAGGACGCGAGTGACATTACCCTGGTTAGAGTTAATTACAGAGGCAGCAACCACTGTACCACCAGATAGGGAAGTTAAAGCAGTTAGCCGCTCACGAGGCTGGATGGATACAGCTTGATTCTGATTCGCAAACCCATTTGCAATCTGCTGGGAGAAATCTGGTAGGTTCGCAACGTTATTAGCCGGAATTGGCAGAACTGATAGCTGGCTACCAGTCGTCAAATTTGAAGAAACCAGAACTACGGCTGGGGTAGTGTTGATTACATTACTAATATTGTTGGCTATACCACTGGAGGTATTGTCTTCGCTGAGGCGCAACCCCAAGATGGCTGGCGGCGACTGCTGTGCCACCGCTTTACCTGTAAGGTTGGTAATAGCGGTGGCGGCGGCACTGGCAACTACCAACTGACCAAATCTTCGGCGTCTGATTCTGAAACTCATATATGCAATCCTATGGGAAAATAGATAGGCTCAAACTTTAGGGAACAATGATGCCCGAACTGGGAGTCAAGGGTTTAGCACCAAAACTTGACAGTACGTTGACAGTAATTTGCTTGACGCGGGTATCTTCTTTGGACGGAGAAACGCGATCGCTATCCACTCCCCACACCCACTGAATTGACCCTGTGGAAAAGACCTTGGCACCACTTTTAGCTGTATAGTGGACTGCATTTGAGATATTGGTATTGGTTCCGGAGGGTAGATCGGCGTCGATATCGGCTGGGGTTGGGGTAACCGCCGATTGGGACAACACCACCAGATTACTTGGGGCTGCACCATTGTTGACAAGCGAATCCCATTCAAAACCTACCAACTGACTCAATTTATCACCGTCTTTCAGCCCAGTGTTGGCGTAGTAGGGGTCAGAACTATTGCTCACGACAAAGTCGTACCCGCCGTAGGTATTGTTAGTCCCGTTGGGATCACTTGTGTTGTAGATATTATCGTTATCGCCTGTGTACATCACACCCAGTAATGAGTTTTCCGGTCTGTTAGTACTTTGGCTTCTCCACTTGTTTGTGGGCGAAACTGGATCTGTATCATCTTTGTAGCATGCCATGACCCGGTTGGATACCCCAGTACTTGATTTTTCAAAGCGGACTCGCCAGTAAGCTGAATTGCCACACAAAAAACCCAAGTTGACTGGTGGGTTGGCATCACGGGCTTGCTCAACGGCATTGCGCTCCTCTAAAGACCAGTACTCGTCATGACCTACTGACAGGAATGCTTTGTGCTGCTTGAGCAATTGCGGGTTAGATTGGATATCCATGTTAGTCACATAGGAGATGTCATAGCCTTGGGACTCCATCCACCGCGCCATGTTGCGTTCCCAAAGAGTCATGAGGTTGTAATGATACGGATCAGTGGTTGTCATTGACAATGGTCGATCGTAGGAAACCTTGACTGCTTTTTGACCACCAATACTGTTATATCCGTAAAGGCTGTAACCACCAGTGCTGTTGTAGGCTAGGTAGGTGGTAAAACTGCTCTGGAACAACACATCTGATTTGCTGCTGTCATTGCGGACAACGAACCACACCTGTGACTGTGTGCCAGTTGTCTTGTTTGTCAGTTTGGCAGTATAAAGACCAGTAGTCCAGTCAGATCCTACTGCTACAGTGTAAGAGGTTGACCAATTAAATTCGACTAATTTGGTCTTTTTGTCTAAAGTACCTGTCGGTTGGGTTTTGCCGATGAGCGAACCGCTGCTAACCATCAGTCGCCCGCCTTTGCCGCCATAGTAACCTAAGCGGTACACATCAATTGTGAAATTTCCTGCCTGGGCAAGGGAAACTTTGATGTCCAGCGACCCGCCCTTATTTACACTTGTGGCTGCGGCATAACCTGCAATTTGATTTTTGGTATCCTGGTTGGTGATCTGCCAGTCAGTAGTACCAGGTTTTTGGTTTTCCAAATAAATAGGATTAGTTGTCGTCGGATTAGCCATAGCACTGAAGCTGACGCTTTTAGTTGTATATACTTTGAAATCAAGACCATTTCGACAATTAGCTAGGGCAGACTCTCATGTCTGGCGGTAGGTCAGAAAAAGCCACAAGCAGACCCTGGCTAAATATAAGTACGCCTTGGCGTACTTATTCTATGTCGCAGCGAATTCGAGAGCGCCAGGTATTTTTTCTGGCATGGGCATTCACCCTACATGCACCACTGTTTATCTAATATTTTGCTTAGCAGAGTAGGTTATATTTCATCTCAGAAATATATGACCATTTTATTGATAAATTTAAGCAGAAAACTAGCAAATTTTATCTACTAGCTTATGACTACATTTTTATTTTCTGGTAAATATTCACTCTGATTTTTTCTAAGCTTGTCTATTAAAAGAATTACATTTTATCAGACATTTATAAATGAATATTTCATAAAGTGTTTATAAATTTTTATTGAATTTGCTACTTGCATGCTTTGGAGAACGTTTTTTTTATTAGTCTTAACATTTACCACTAATACCTCATGAATTTGTCAAACCTAAGTACTAACTCTGCATTCTTAGACGAGAAAAGGAGATAAAGATTAACATGGCTGACATGGCTGATTTTGATGTGCCTTCTGCTGAGAAACATCTGCCCAAGAGTACTCTACAGGGGACTTTGGGGCTGGTTGCCGTACTTGCCTGCTTTGTCCTGCTGGCGTGGGTAAGTTGGGCTAAGCAGGGACATCTCATCTTTGACACAGGTCAAGAAACCGAGATATCCGCGCGTCTGCTGGCAGGACAACGACTCTACGGCGATCTGCAAACGTACTACGGTCCACTCTCTTACTACGCCAATGCGCTAGCGCTGCTGATAGGCGGCCATCACATCGAAGTGTTCTACACAGTGGGTTTGGTCTTGGCATTGGCTACGACGTTGCTAGTTTACAAGTTGGCAAAGTCCCTCACTAATGCGCCTTGGGCAGCCCTTTGTACAGTTTATGTGCTGATCTACGGTGCCTTCACGACCGAGAGGTTTTTTAATTTCATCGTGCCCTATAGTTATGGTGCGGTCTACGCAACGGTACTCTGCCTATTGGCATTCACTGCTATTGATCGCTATGGGCAAACAGGCAGAATAGGATGGCTCTTTGCAGCCGCGATCGCCTGTGGATTTGCCGGATGTGCCAAACAGGAATACGGAGTCGCCTCGCTGCTGAGTGTGTTAGTTGGTGCGAACCTGTGTTCTCCCAAAAATCTCAAAGCTAGGGTAGGACGTACCATACTCATAATTTTGGTAGCGAGTGCCAGCGTACTACTACCGTTCGCCTTGCTTGCCCAGCAAGTTTCCTGGGAGAAGATATATACGAACTTGGTGCCAATTTCCAAAACCCGCATTTTAGCTGACAGTGGGCTTTTTTATTTTTCACCAGTCAGAACCATCAATATATGGAAGTATACTTTCTATAATTTCTTTGCGACAACGCTTGTGGTTTGGGCTGCAATCGTAGCTGGTCGCTGGCTCTCAAAACGTCAGTGGCTAAATTGCCCTCAATGGATTAGGAACCTAGTTGAAGTTCTGACAACCATCGCTTTCGCCTTCTTGGGTCTGCTTTTGTTGCGAATCAATGTTAGGCATACTTTCACAATTGTCGTAGCTGCTTCAGTGCTGGCTTGGGTTTGGGCGGTAGCTAGTCGCCGGCTCTCAAGACGTCAGTGGCTACCCGATTCTAAATGGCTGAGGATTGTAGTTAAGTTGGTGGCAATTATCGCTGCCGTTGGACTTAGTTGCTTGATACTGCGTGGGTTTGCGTGCTGCTCTAATACTGTTTTCCATCCCCTAGGGAATCTGGCTTGGCTTCTACCACTCCTAGTGGGATGGTTTGTCTTGAACTGGCGGCAACTGATCCAACATCGGCATGCACCACTCCTGTGGACATTGTTGGTTTTCTCGGTGTTGCTCAACGCCCGCTTTTGGTTCAACCTCGATTTTTATGGGATCTATGCCGTAACAGCAATATTGCTGTTTTTCACTTTCTTGTATCAATTAGCTCTGCGTACTGGGTTACCACTAGCTCGTTTCGTGCTAATTTGTCTGCTAATTGGCGGTAGTATGAACTTGGTCAACTTGGGAGAGTATCGCTACGCCGTGCATTCAACCCACGGAACTATGTACACCGACGATGCTGACCTTGCTCTTGCCTTCAACCAAACTATCGGCCATATCCAGAAGTCTGGAGCCACCTCAGTACTGACGGTGCCAGCGGGCGCCACCCTCAATTTTCTCACCGCAACCCACTCACCCAGCCAAGAAACTATTTTCCTTCCGGGGATTCTTCCTACCCCTGAAGCTGAGCGGGAATTCCTTGCACGGATGCATAACAAACCTCCCGCTCTCATAGTCTATGTAAACGTTCCTTTTTTCTGGCTAAATAAAGGCTATCAGACCTACGCCGAGTTTAACCCCCTGATTGATCGCTGGATTAGCCATGAGCATCAATTAGTTTACACATCACCGAAGTTAGTTTTCGGGAATAAGGAGTGGACTATTCGCATCTATAAATAAGCACAGAAACTCAAGTTTTTAAAAAGTAAAAAGAGAATTCCCATAAAAAAAGGCGCGACTATTTAAATAGTCGCGCCTTTTTTTCTCGCGCTATGCCCTAAGAACGAACAAACGTAATCTTATCAACCGCCAATTCTCTCAATAGATTTACCTGTGCGGTTTTCCGTACTATTGCTCTTTTTGAATCCTGATACTTTCAGAGCTTTTTGAGCTTTAGAAGACTTAGTATCATTAAAGATGAGGCGATTGACATTACCCTGGTTCGAGTTAACCCCTATGGTAAAATCAGAACGCAAAAACTTTAGGGAACAATGATGCCCGAGGTGGGAGTCAGGGGTTTAGCACCGAAACTTGACAGTACGTTGACAGCAATTTGCT